>NZ_JAEQDE010000028.1:0-158893 GCF_020737865.1 Microcoleus sp. PH2017_35_SFW_U_B | reverse complement strand
GTTCGGTATCATCTGACAAAATAATCGGTTCCTGTACGCGCACGCGAGCGCGTCTTGCCAGTAAAATGATTAACTCCTCAACTAAAAGAGTATTACAAATCGAATGAAGCCTACCTTTGGCAGCCATTTTGATAATTTCTCCGCGAATCAATTCAAATCGGTTATCGGATTCAAAAAATCCCAGTTCTGCCAAACGGTCATATTCGGCGATCGAGAATCGTTTTGCAGTTACGGCAGTCATAGCTTTTATTCCCCTCTACAATTACCAACATTCCTATTTTACTCGAAAATCCCGCCCCGCGCGCTCAACTCAACTTTGACCCCTTCCGAAATCCCCAAACAACCAACAAACCTCGCATTCTCCACTACCACATTTTTTAAATCAGCGCGGCTTAAATCTGCACCGTTTAAATTTGCACCGCTCAAATCAACACCGCTCAAGTCAGCATTTTTGAAATCAGTGTTTGTCAAATTCGCATTAACTAAAATTGCATTCGGTAAATAAGCACTGCTCAAATTAGCTCCGGTTAAATTTGCACCGGTTAAATTTGCCCTCGGCAGCTTGGTTCGCAAATCTGCACCGCTCAAATTGGCGCTGCTGAGTTCAGCATCCCGCAAATTAGCATTGCACAAAGTAGCATCAATTAAAATAGCAGAACTCAGCAAAGCACCGCTGAGATCTGCCAAGGTCAAATCTGCACCTTGGAGGTTGGTTTCGCGTAAATCTGCACCGTTCAAATCAGCGTAGTTCAAGTCAAAATTCCTTAAATCAGCTCCGGCAAAATCTTCGACGGGATTCAAACCAACTGTTTCTGCAAGTTGGACAAAATCATGATGTTTGTCGGTTAAAAACAGTTCCCGCACGATCGCCAATTGCTGCTGTCGGTACTCGTCGGCTTTCTCGTAATCGGCTAAATATTTGTAAGCCAGCTTCAAACTCTTGAGAGCACTGCGCTCAACGCGATCGTCCTGGTGGGCGCGCGCCATCGACAATTGCTGCTGATAACACTCGATCGCATCGGGCAAATTTCCATTAGCATCGCAAGCCAGGGCCAAATTGCCCAAAGCTTCCAACTCTCCGCGAAAGTCGCCAGTCTCTCGCGCGATCGCCAAACGCTGCTGCTGGTAATCAATAGCACCAGAAAAATCTTCAAGGGCACAGCAAGCATTGCCCAGATTTCCCAAAGCATTTGCCTCGCCCCGGCGATCGCCAATTTCCCGCGCTAACACCAAATGCTGCTGATAACAGTCGATCGCGCGATCGTAATTCAAGAGCGCCTCGTAAGCCACGCCCATATTACCCAACGCTGCACCCGATCGGCGCTTATCGTCCATTGAGCGATACAGCGTCAGGGCTTCCTGCCAAGAATCCAGCGCCGCCTCAAATTGGTGCGCCTGATATTGCAAAATCCCTTGCTTGATTAGCTCGCTAGCTTGTTCGCTCATGCTGTCAAAATCACTTAATAACTCAAGTTGATATTAATCGACTTCCAGCGGTAATTGCTAATGGGTAATTGCTAATGGGTAATTGCTAATGGGTAATTGCTAATGGGTAATCGGCAATCAGTATGGCCAACTCTCGCCATTGTCCCCTCTCCCATTCTCCCCATTCAGACAAAAAAAGGAGAGTCACCTCAGTAACTCTCCCGACCATCAGGGTGCATCTCTGTAACATGATATAACATATTGAGAATGAGGGGCAAAGCCCAGTTTGTCAGGCTTTGATGAAAAAGTATAGCTGGCGCAACGATTTAAACCTTGCGGGCTGAAGATTGGCAGTTGCTTCAGGTATCTTCCTTCGTGACAAGCGTCCTCGCGGTTCCACAATTCGGGATTCTTCCAAGCAGAAACCGCTCATCAGTATTTTCACGTCCGTGCCCCACAAAAAAAGACAAAAAAAAAGAGAGAGCTACGGAAGTAACTCTCCCTGCCATCAGGGTGCATCTACATAACAGACTATAACACATTAGGGATGAGGGGTGACACCATCTTATGTAAAATTTTAATGAAGAAGTATAGCTAGCCCAAGCGCCTCAAACCTTTACATATCAAGATTGCCAGCTTCTTATTGTCTATTTCTGACTGTCTTTAGCATTTTCCTGCTGCGATTATTCGGTATTGGTCCAGCCAGAATCTTGCGATCCGTATTTTTACGACCGTAGTCACAAAAAAAAAGACAAAAAAAGAGAGAGCTACGAAAGTAACTCTCTTTGCCATCAGGGTGCATCTACATAACACAATATAACACGACAGGACTGAGGGGTGATACCCCCAAATGTGAAGATATTGTCAAGAAATGTATACTTAATTGTAAAGTTACCATGAAGCGGGAAGGACGGGCTCAGGAAAAACCGATTGCCCGCTACTCTATCCGCTACACGATACCACGATTGAAACCTTCCAGAAACCGCTCATCCGTATTTTCACGTCCGTGTCCCACAAAAAAAAGACAAAAAAAAGAGAGAGCTACGGAAGTAACTCTCCTTGCCATCAGGGTGCATCTACATAACAGAATATAACACAACAGGCATGAGGGGTGATACCCCTAAATGTGAAGATATTGTCAAGAAATGTATACTTAATTGTAAAGTTACCATGAAGCGGGAAGGACGGGCTCAGGAAAAACCGATCGCCCGCCACTCTATCCGCTACACGACTCCTTTAACGACTGCTTAGGCTGGGCTGTTAAGCTTGGCTGCCAGCAACTCATTGGTCAATTTGGGATCTGCCCGGCCGCCTGTTTCTTTCATCACCTTGCCGACGAAAAAGCCCAGCAGCTTAGTTTTGCCAGCCCGGTACTGTTCGAGCTCCTTGGGATTGGCGGCCAACACTGCATCGATCGCGCGATCGATCGCCCCTGTATCAGAAATTTGAATCAAACCCTTGCTTTCAACCAACTTCTGAGGCGAACCGCCGTTTGCTAGTAACTCCGGCAAAATATCCTTAGCGATTTTGCCGCTGATCGTGCCAGCATCAATTAGCCCCAGCAGTTCGGCCAAATCCTGCGGTTGGAAAGGAATTTGTGCGATCGCCAGTTTCTCATTTTTCAGATAAGCAGTGATATCGCCCATCACCCAATTCGCAGCGCCTTTAGCCACAGCACCGGCGGCGATCGACTTTTCAAAATACTCAGCCACCGCTTTGTCGTCAGTCAAAACCCGCGCGTCGTAGGGAGAAAGACCTAGTTGAGTTTCGTAGCGGTATCGTTTTTCTGCTGGCAATTCCGGCAGTTGAGCTTTCCAATCGTGCAGTTGATCTGCCGAAACTTCGATCGGAGGCAAATCCGGTTCCGGGAAATAGCGGTAATCGCTCGCACCTTCCTTAATCCGCATACTGAAAGTACACTGCTTGTTTTCATCCCAAAGCCGCGTTTCTTGGATGATGGTTTCGCCATTTTCGATCGCTTGAATTTGCCGCTCGATCTCGTAATCGATCGCCCGTTCGATCGCATTAAAAGAGTTCATATTTTTAATTTCCACCTTCGTGCCGAACTCTTTTCTGCCAACGGGGCGCACCGAAATATTCACGTCGCAGCGCAGGGAACCTTCCTGCATATTCCCGTCGCCGACACCGATATAACGCACGATCCGGCGCAATTCTTGACCGTACTCGGCAGCTTCCGCGCCCGTTCGCAAATCCGGTTCCGAAACAATTTCGATTAAAGGCACGCCGGCGCGGTTGTAATCTACCATTGAATAAGTAGAACCGCTGAGGCGATCGCTACCGCCGTGAACCAATTTCCCTGCATCTTCCTCCATGTGCAAGCGAGTGATTCCGATTTTTTTTCTAGTAGAATTGCCCGTCTCGTCCACCAGTTCAATTTCTATTGAACCGTTAGTAGCGATCGGCAAATCGAACTGAGAAATTTGATAATTTTTTGGCAAATCGGGATAGAAATATTGCTTGCGGTCAAACTTACTGTAAGGTGCGATTTCGCAGTTAAGAGCTAGCCCTGCCTTCACTGCATACTCCAGCACTTTTTGATTTAATACTGGCAACACTCCAGGCATCCCCATACAAATTGGGTCAATGTTAGTATTTGGAGCATTACCAAATTCTGTAGAAGAGCTGGAGAAAATTTTAGTATTCGTACTCAATTGACAGTGAGTTTCGAGACCGATAACAGCTTCGTACTGAGTTTTAACTGATGTAGCAGCAGTGCTAGAAGCCCATCCCACAAAAATCTTTTTTCTTGTGGGATGGGCTTCTAGCCCGTCCCAAAATTTGGTTAAAAGGATTTTTGCAAGAGGTCTATTATATTTTAGCTGTTTATTGACGAAACCGACTTGGGAGTATTTGTCGGCTAGGGACGGTTTTTACTTCACACCGGCAGAGTTCGCAAAAAAGATCGATCGACCATTTGGGCCACTGGTGGCTAATAATTGACTTCCCTGGGTTAGTTTTCCCCCGCCGCGCTCCTCTTGCTGGCGATCGGCACACCCAATGCTCTACTACGGATGCGCGATCGGCTCGCGCACAGATCTGCCTCAGTATTATTTCGACGCCACGGGAACACAATCCTGTGCAAAAATATACAGAGCAGAGTGCGCCCGTACTTGGGTGAGGAGAGTTTTGGGGCGATCGATCGCAAGTGCCGATCTGCACGCTAAACCTATACCTGCCGTCTTTAATAGCACCGCCGCCACTCAAAATCGGCGCCACGCACAAATTAAAAAGTAAAAATGTATAATTTAACAATAAACTACACATTTTTAATTGTTAAAGTTTAATTTAAAAGTCTCAACCTAACACTTGCTTAACTGTCAAAAATATGCCTGAAATTCCAGTGGAAAGTGCCGCACTGTTTCAGAACAGCATCACTGAGCTAGAGGAGGTGGAATCAGCCCTCGAACTCGCTTGGAACGAACTCGAAAAACAAACAGCAGAAACCATTGCTCAGATAGCCAAAGCCGGCGCCGCAAACGCACAGGAAATCAGCGAGCGCTTTGTCGCAGCCAAGGAACTCCGCCAGCAACTTCAAACCAAAATAAAACAAGCCAACTCGCAGCGGGAATTTCACCTAGAAAACTCGCCAATGGCAGTTCTAGAGTGGGATAGCGAACTGCGGGTAGTGCGGTGGTCGCCAATGGCCGAACAAATATTTGGCTGGAGTGCAGCAGAAATAATCGGCCAATACTGGCACGAATGCTCAATAATTTATCCAGAAGACTTCGAGCAAGTCAGCGCTGCGGCAAATCAAATGTTTTACAGCAGAGAACCCCGCAACGTTTGCCGCAACCGCAACTCTACCAAAGATGGCTCAGTAATTTACTGCGAGTGGTACAATTCTGCACTAATCGATGCAGAAGGAAAATTAGTTTCAATTCTGTCTTTTGCCACAGACATCACCGAACAGCACCGCACTCAAGAACAACTTCGCCAGCGCCAACAGGCCTTCAGCGCCCTCGCGGAAAATGCTACCGATATCATAGCGCGGTTCGATCGAGAACTGCGCCACCTTTACGTCAACAAAGAAGTCGAACGAGCCACCGGAAAACCCCCCTCAGAATTTATCGGCAAAAGCAACAAAGAATTAGGAATGTCCCCCCACATTTGCAACCTGTGGGACGAAGCGTGTGTCAAAGTTTGTCGCACCGGCAAACAAGAAACCATCGAATTTGACTTTCCCACTCCCGATGGGACAAAATACTATCAAAGTCGAGTAATTCCCGAATTTGCTGAGGACAATTCAGTAGAAACAGTTTTAAGCATCACCCGGGACATCACAGAAATCAAACAAGTCGAAGCTCAGTTGCGTCAAAGCGAAGCTAGGTTTAGGCGCGTAGTTAACTCTAATATTATCGGCATCTTTTTTTGGGAAATTAATGGTCAGATTACCGACGCAAATCAAGCTTTTTTAAACCTAGTAAAATACACAAGACACGATTTGCTTGAAAAAAAAATTAGCTGGCTAAAAATGACACCGCCAAAGTACCGCAGCCTAGACGAACAAAAACTTGCAGAAATGACAGTTACCACCACAGCTATTCCCTATGAAAAAGAATACATCTGCTCGGACGGCAGCCGCGTTCCGGTGCTGCTAGGCGCTGCATTTTTAGAAGGAAGCCAGGAAGTTGGGGTGAGTTTTGTGCTGGATTTGACACAGCGCAAACAAGCTGAATTAGAGCTGCAAAAACAGCAACAACTTTTAGAAAGCATTGTTACAACCCTCCCGAACTTTCTGTACATTTACGACACAGAAGCACAGCAAAATATCTATGCCAATGCAGCCGTCACAGCCATCCTGGGCTACACTCCCCAAGAAATGCAAGAGTTGGGTACAGAAGCTATTTCTAGCTTAGTTCACCCCGAGGATCTGCACAAGTTAAGTGCAAGTATGCAGTTGCTGGAAAACAGCACCAACCCTCACGCTACAAATGACACTGACTACAGAATCAAACACAAAAACGGCGAATGGCGGTGGGTGCACGATCGATCGACAATTTTCAAAAGAACCCCAGGGGGACAAATTCAGCAAATTATCGGTTCGATACTCGACATCAGCGATGCCGTGGCGGCAGCTACGCAACGCAAACAAGCCGAAGAATCCTTAAAAGAGCAAAACGAAGTGCTGCAAACAATCTTCGACAACGTGCCAGTCATGCTATCATTCTTGGGACATAGCGGTGAAATAGAGTGGGTAAACCGCTACTGGGAAAAAGTGCTGGGCTGGAGTTTTGCAGAACTCAAAAACTACGATATCTTTGCCGAATGCTACCCGCAGGCAGAATACCGCCAATACGTTTTGGATGAAATCCAAGCAGCAACTGAGAACTGGAAAGACTTCAAAACAACAGTTAGAGACGGGCGAATAATTGACACTACTTGGGCAAATATTCGTCTCTCCGACGGCCGACACATCGGCATCGGTCAAGATATCAGCGATCGCAAACGAGCCGAAGCAGAACTCAAACAGCTCTACGAAACTTTAGAAGTTCAAGTTGCCCAGCGTACCGCCGAACTTGAAACTTTTTTTGATGCTTTACCCGATCACATTTTTGTTGTAGAACGCGAAGATATGCGTCAGGTTTTTGTCAATCAACCTTTGGCAAAAATGGCAGGGTTCAACAGCCGAAAAGAAATGCAAGGAAAAACCGTGTCTGAGTGTTTTTCCCCTGAAGTTGTCACAAAATTTGTGCGTGAAAACTTGCTGGTATTTGAATCAGGTGAAACTCTACACTTGCAAGAAAAATTTGTATTGTCCGGCGATACTGTTTACTTCGACACTTTTAAAATTCCTCTCAGGAATCTCGATGGCGAGGTTTATGCTTTAATTGGCACTTCTCGCGATATCACTGAGTTGGTTGAGACAAAACAAGCTTTGTCGAAACGCACTGAGCAATTAGAGGCTGCTAATCAAGAATTAGAATCTTTTTGCTATTCTGTTTCCCACGATCTCCGCGCTCCTTTACGCCATATTTCAGGTTTTGTTAATGCTTTGAAACAACGCTTAGAATCAACTGAAATCTTGAACGATCCTAAAATCGTTCACTACATGGAAGTGATTGATGATAGCAGCCAAAAAATGAGTTTGTTGATTGACGGTTTACTCGCTCTTTCGCGGGTGGGCCGCACCGAGTTAGTGCAAATTCCGATCGATCTCACCCGCCTGGTGCAAACTGCGATTAAATTGACTAAACCCCGAACAGCCGGAGATCTGGGCCCAACTCCCGACAGCGTTGAATTTGCCGTCGGAGATTTGCCGACGGTGATGGGAGATCCCACCTTGCTGCAACAGGTGTTCAGCAACTTGATTAGCAACGCCGTCAAGTTCAGCCGCGGACGCACTCCGGCTACAATAGTTATTGATTCCTTACCTGATGGAACGATTTTTGTCAAGGATAACGGCGTGGGTTTTCCGATGGAATATGCCGATCGACTTTTTGGAGCCTTTGTGAGGCTGCATTCCCAGAGAGAATTTGAAGGTACGGGGATCGGTTTGGCGATCGTCGGGCGGATTATTCACCGCCACGGCGGCACGATTTGGGCAGAAAGCATACCTAGTCAAGGAGCCACGTTCTACTTTAAACTAGGCAAACAATCTCAAACAGCAATGTAGATTCGCAAGTGACCAGTATATAGCAGTTCTCAGAAAGATCGGGTACGCTTGGGTAATCGGGAAAAAGGTAATCGGCAATCACCGAAAAGCTTGCTGTTCAAAAGCTTTCTGGCACATTATTCATTACCTATTACCAGACATACGTCACTCTTCGCCTTCGATGCTATAGTAGTTCTTAATTTATAATTGAAAACTATTATACAGTTCAATAAGTAACAGTCGGTTCTGCCAGCCCTCCGTTGCACGTGCTAAATCAATGTCATCAAAACATCATTAATATTGCTAAAGCATTAAAAATCTAACTAAAAACAGTGATACAAACTTAACTATACTCAATTTAATAAATGAAATCTAGCCCAAAAACGAACAACAAATTTAATACTCCACAATACCGTATGTTAGATAGAACTCAGACAAACTATTTACTAAAAACAGTATCAGAATCAACGTTAAAATTGTTGATTGTCGAAGACATGGCGGAAGATCTGGAATTAATAGTGCTCGCGTTAGAAGCGGGGGGAGTAAATTTTAACTACGATACTGCCGAAACAGCAACAGAATGCAGACAACTGATCCACAATTGCAAGTACGACGCAGTGCTGTCAGATTACCGCCTCCCTGGGTTTAACGGTTTAGAAGTGTTGAAATTAATGCAGGAATTAGGGCAAGAAATACCATTTATTTTAGTAACGGGAAGTTTGGGAGAAGAAGCGGCAGTTGAGTGCATCAAAGCCGGCATGAACGATTTTGTATTAAAAGGGCGGCTGTTTAGGCTGCCAACAGTATTAGAACGATCGCTCCAAGAATACAAAATGCGCCGCCAGCAACAATTCGCGATCGCCCAAATTCAGCGGCAAGCGACTCGTGAGGCGATCGTCAACCGCATCATCCAAGCCATGCGCGAAACCCTGGTACTCGACGAAGTGCTGCAAACTACCGCAGATCAACTGCACGAATCTCTCGAAATCAGCGGCTGCGCGATCTTGCAGCCAGATGCTGAAGGCAGGATTGTAGTCCGCCATATCAGCAAAGCCGCAGAGAAACAAGGACTCATCGGGCTAAATTGCACATTTGCCCAACACTACCAAACCGAACTCGCGGCAGGAGAAGCCGTCGTCATCGAAGAGTTATCGGGCCTGTGCCCGTCCCTGCAAGCATCAGCAGAGTTTGTAGGGTTTCGCACCGTCACGATCGCACCGCTGCTTTACCGTCAGTCATTTTTGGGAGGAATTAGTATCTATCAGTGCGATCGCGATCGCTATTGGAGCGCCGAAGAACTGTCGCTACTCAAAGCGATCGCAGATCAATGTGCGATCGCAATCCACCAAGCCGAACTCTACCAACAAGCCCAAACCGAACTCGCAGAACGCAAACGCGCTGAAGCCGAAGTCCGCGGCATCCAGCAACAGCTAGCCACAATGGCAGCCAACATTCCCGGTTCAGTCTACCGCGCCGTGCTGCATCCAGACGGCACAACCTCCATGCCCTACATTAGTCCGGGGGTGCGCGAACTTACTGGGATCGGGCCAGAAGAAGCAATGGCGTACCCCGAACAGTTGACCAAAATCATCCATCCCGATGACAAAAGTTCCTATGACAGCAGCGTCGCAGCATCGAGTGCCAGTCTGTTGCCCTGCGATCGCCAGTACCGGATCCTGTTGAATTCAGGCCAAGTCAAGTGGGTGCAAGACAGCGCCAGATTTTCCAAAAACAAAAACGGGGACATCATTATAGACGGAGTAGCCCTTGATATCAGCGGACGCAAACAGGCAGAATCAGCCCTCAGACAAAGCGAACAGCGATTTCGATCGCTGATTGAAAACGCCACAGACATCACGATCATTCTCGACGCCGAGGGCATATTCCGCTACATCAGCCCTTCCGTCAAGCGAATTTTAGGCTACGCGCCCCACCAGGCGATCGGGCGCAGCGCCCTAGGGACTGTTCATCCCGACGACTGCGCCGCGATCGCCCAAACCCTCCACAAAGCCATTGAAAACCCCAAAACAAGCCAGTGCCCCCTGGAGTATAGAGTGCTCCACCGCAACGGTTCCTGGTGTTATGTAGAAGCTGTAGCCACAAATTTACTGCACGATCCGGCAGTCAAGGGCATCGTGATCAACTGCCACGACATCACTCAGCGCAAACTCGCCGAAGCACAATTGCTGCACGACGCTTTTCACGATGCCCTTACCGGATTGCCCAACCGATCGCTATTTAGCGATCGGCTGGAACACGCTCTGAGGCTAGCAAAACGGCGCAAAGACTACTTATTTGCCGTGCTGTTTCTCGATTTAGATCGATTTAAAGTAGTCAACGATTCCCTCGGCCATGCGATCGGCGATCAACTGCTAGTTGCGATCGCGCAGCGTCTAACAGCTTGTCTCAGAGTCGGAGATACAGTGGCCCGCCTCGGAGGAGACGAATTTGTGCTGTTACTCGAAGACATCGACGGCGTAAATGAAGCTACCAACATAGTCAACCGCTTGCAAAAGACAATCACCTCCCCCATCCTGCTAGACGGACACGAAGTCTTTATCACCGCCAGCATCGGCATTGCATTGAGCTCCGGCGAATACGAGGAACCGACAAGCCTGCTACGCGACGCCGATACAGCCATGTACCGCGCCAAAGAACTCGGCAGAGCCCGACACGAAGTTTTCAATAGTTCCATGCACGCCCACGCTTTGAAGCTGTTGCAGTTAGAAAATGACCTGCGACGGGCGATCGAATCAATTAGAGACCCCGCTAGAGAAGAAGACTCTCCGCAATCAGCCCGATCGGGCTTACCTCCCTTATCCCCAACACCCCAGTTTATCATTCACTACCAGCCGATTATGTCGATCGCCCATAACACAATTATCGGTTTTGAGGCCCTGGTGCGGTGGCAGCATCCTGAACGAGGCTTAGTTTCGCCCAACGAATTTATTCCCATAGCCGAAGAAACCGGATTGATCGTACCGCTGGGCCGCTGGGTACTCCGCACAGCTTGCCAGCAAATCCGCCAGTGGCAGCAGCTATTTCAAAATAACCCGCCCTTAAGCGTCAGCGTCAACCTGTCAGTCAAACAGTTTTCTCAGCCAGATTTAATCGAATATATCGATCGAGTTCTCGAAGAAAGTCACCTCGACGGCAACAGTTTAAAGCTAGAAATTACCGAAAGCGTACTCATAGAAAATTCCGAATCAGTCACAGCCATGCTGGTGCAGCTTAGAGCCCGAAACATACACCTGTGCATCGACGACTTCGGCACCGGCTATTCATCACTCTCCTACCTGCACCGCTTCCCCACCAATACCTTAAAAATAGACCGATCCTTTGTCAGCAGGATGGGAGGCGACTTCGACCTCGGCAAAGGAGGCATCGACCCCACAGAAATTGTGCGATCGATCGTGACTTTATCCCACAATTTAGGAATGGATGTAGTAGCAGAAGGAGTCGAAGAAGCCTCGCAACTATCGATACTCAAAGGATTAAAATGCGAGTTCGCCCAGGGATTCTTTTTCTCAAAGCCAGTAGACTCTCAAACAGCAGCAGTCTTAATCCAGCAGCAAGCACAAAATTAGAATTTGCGAAGATTTAGTCTGTCACACAAAGGTCATTAAAAAAACACTGAACTTTGTGGATCCCATTTCGGCATAAAATCTTAAAATATTTTAAAGCTGTCCCTAACTGGCGTCATCCAAATCATTATGGCTATTGGCTACCTCGCCCTCGTTCTCCACGCCCACCTGCCCTTTGTCCGCCACCCCGAAAGCGACTACGTTTTAGAAGAAGAATGGCTGTTTGAGGCGATCGCCGAAACCTACATTCCCCTGCTGCAAGTCTTTGAAGGGCTAAAGCGCGACGGCATCGACTTTAAAATTACCATGAGCATGACACCGCCCTTGGTAGCCATGCTGCGCGACCCCTTGCTGCAAGACCGTTTCGACGACCACTTAGCAAAACTCGAAGAACTAGCCGAACTCGAAATTGAACACAACAGCGACAACGGTCACGTTAGGTACTTAGCCGAACATTACACCGCCCACTTCTCCCAAGTTCGGAATTATTGGGAAAAGTTCGATCGAGATTTAGTCAAAGCCTTCAAACAATTTCAAGACAGCAACAACCTTGAAATCATGACCTGCGGGGCCACCCACGGCTACCTACCGCTGATGAAAATGTACCCCGAAGCAGTTTGGGCGCAAATACAAGTAGCCTGCGAAAGCTACGAACAAAACTTCGGCCGCCGCCCAAAAGGCATTTGGCTGCCCGAATGCGCCTACTACGAAGGCTTAGAGAGGATGTTAGCCGACGCCGGCCTCCGCTACTTCCTCACAGACGGTCACGGCATCCTCTACGCCCGCCCGCGTCCCCGCTACGGTAGCTACGCCCCAATTTTCACCGAATGCGGAGTAGCAGCATTCGGTCGGGATCACGAATCATCCCAGCAAGTTTGGTCATCCGAAGTCGGCTATCCGGGCGCCGCCGAATACCGCGAATTTTACAAAGATTTAGGTTGGGAAGCCGAATACGACTACATCAAACCCTACATCATGCCCAACGGCCAGCGCAAAAACACCGGGATTAAATATCACAAAATCACCGGTCGCGGATTGGGTTTAGGCGACAAACAGTTATACGATCCGTATTGGGCGCGGGAAAAAGCAGCCGAACACGCCAGCAACTTTGCCTTTAATCGCGAACGCCAAGTCGAGCACCTCAACGGCATCATGCAGCGTCCTCCGATTATCGTTTCACCTTACGACGCCGAACTTTTCGGTCACTGGTGGTACGAAGGGCCTTGGTTCTTAGACTACCTGTTCCGCAAGAGTTGGTACGACCAAAATACCTACGAAATGACGCACTTAGCCGATTATTTGCGCGGAAATCCGACTCAGCAAGTATGCCGTCCGTCCCAGTCTAGCTGGGGTTTCCGGGGTTTCCACGAATATTGGCTAAACGATACCAATGCTTGGATTTACCCGCACTTGCACAAAGCCGCGGAACGGATGATTGAATTGGGAAACATGGAAGCAGAGGATGAGTTGCAGTTGCGGGCTTTGAATCAGGCTGCGCGGGAAGTGTTGTTAGCTCAATCGTCTGACTGGGCGTTTATCATGCGTACAGGGACGATGGTGCCCTATGCAGTGCGGCGGACGCGATCGCACTTAATGCGCTTCCACAAGCTGTACGATGAAGTCAAAGAAGGCAAAGTCGATTCCGGCTGGTTGGAGAAGGTTCAGGAGATAGACAACATCTTCCCCGAGATCAATTATCGCGTTTATCGATCGCTTTAAGCAAACTTCGAGCTAATTTCCCGCATAAAAAAACCCGCCAGTGCGGGTTTTTTTATTAAGTCTTAATTTACCCGCTCGTAGTAAGTCCTAGGGTGCGCCGCCATCAACAATATGTCGAGCAAATCGAACCATATAGTAGCAACGCACCATGTCAGGGGTGGCTTAACTAATATCATTTCTCTCAATTAGGACTTACGCACTGGTGGTCTGAAACCGGATTTTTTTACAAAAATTATTCTCTAGAGGCACAACTTTTGGGGAAAAACCTGTTTACTCGATCTAAAATGCGTAATTAGTGTCAATTTTTGATACTAAAAAATTAGTTTTAAGTGTGTTTACTCAACTATTTTTCAGGTGCATCGCTGCTCAAAAAGTCGATTTTTATTGAAGATTTTTTATGTATCGGCACCCTAGGGCTTCAGACTACGTTTATCAACGTTAATCAGCCGTTTCCCTATCCATCAAAAAATTATGGGCGTTGCTGAATTTAGGTATGATTCAGTCGCTTAGGCAATCTCGGAAATGAGCGAGTAGGGGCAATTCATGAATTGCCCCTACTCGCTCATTTCCGAGGCAAATCATACTCCAAATCAGGAACGCCTAATTTTGTTCTCTAATTATACCGCGAATTTAGGAATACCAATTTGCTTACTTGTTCAGACGAAAAGAACATCAGGTTTGAGCGAACCAACTATACAATAAACAATCCTAATTTTTTATTGGTATTTAGAGGGTGGCAAAACTTGCGATCGCTTTTGGTAGTAGCAATAAAATGAAAATCATGTGGAAATTACGGATTCTAATCAGACCCCAAGTACGTTAAGATAATTTGTATCACAAACATAGTCAACCAAAAAACTCCCAAAAAGCTCCCAAAAAGCTCTCAGATATTGTGTAAAAAAGCACACTTTTAGATTGACTGTGGTATATTATAACATAATTCACTCACTAGATTTAATTTAACTAAATGCTTATGAGTATTAAGATTAACTACCAATTAATAGAAAAAATTAACCAAGGTTTGAATACAGTAGTTTATCGGGCTCAGAGGAAGCAAGATCGACAAGCTGTAATCATCAAAATTTTGAGAGCAGAATATCCTAATCTCGAAGAGATTATGCAATTGAGACATGAATACGAACTCTCTAGAAATCTCAATTTAGAAGGTATTGTCAAGCCCTACGGATTAGAAAATCATCGCAATGGTCTGGCATTGATATTAGAAGATTCAAAAGGAGAAGCACTCAAAAACTTTTTGAGCATTCACAAGCTTAAACTAAAAGATTTTTTATCAATCGCTATTCAGTTAGCAGATACTCTGGGTAAGCTGCATGACAACCAAATTATTCATAAAGATATTAAACCAACAAATATCATCATCCATCCTGCCACCCTCCAAGTAAAAATTACTGACTTTAGTATTGCTACGCGATTGTCTAGATCGACCCAAACACTCAGCCATCCCAATTTACTAGAAGGCACAATTGCCTATATGTCACCAGAGCAAACTGGGCGGATGAATCGCTCAATTGACTACCGCACAGACTTCTACTCTTTAGGTATCACATTCTATGAAATGATGTGCGGTGAAGTGCCATTTAAAGCTACAGATCCAATGGAATTAGTTCACTGCCATATCGCTAAACAGCCTGTATCGCCCTGGAAGATTATATGTGCAAAAGAGCAAAATAGGCAAGTAGAAATTAGCAGCAATCACTCCAAATCTCAAATTCAAAATGGCGAGATTCTCAAAGCAATTTCTGACATTGTGATGAAATTAATAGCCAAGACTGCTGAAGATAGATATCAAAGTGGTTATGGCCTCAAGGCCGATCTAGAACAATGTCTAAATCAATTGCAGCAAAGTGGAAAAAATTGTAACTTTATTCCGGGCAAGTGTGATAAATCAGGTCATTTTCTGATCCCCCAAAAACTGTACGGACGAGAAACGCAAGTAGCCAATCTAATGGATGCTTTTGATAGAGTTAGTGCTGGAACAGCCGAGATGATGCTAGTTTCCGGTTACTCAGGAATAGGTAAATCATGCTTAGTTTATGAAATCCACAAACCCATTGTCAGAGCAAGGGGTTATTTTATCGCTGGTAAGTTCGATCAATTTAAACGCAATATTCCCTATGGAGCCTTGATTCAAGCTTTTGAAGAACTAATTCGACAATTGTTAACAGAAAGTTCTGAAAAAATAAATTTTTGGAAACAGGAGATTTTAAATAATTTAGGTCAAAATACTAGAGTCATAATTGACGTTATTCCCGAATTACAATTAATTGTTGGCGAGCAACCCGAAGTTACTCAACTAGGGGCAAGCGAATCACAAAACCGTTTCAATCATGTTTTTCAACAATTCATTCATATTTTTACCCAAAAAGCACATCCCCTAGTATTATTTTTAGATGATTTGCAGTGGGCAGATTCTGCTTCTTTGAAATTGATTCATGTGCTGCTAACTGACCGAGATAGCAAATATTTATTCGTGATTGGAGCATATCGAAATAACGAAGTCAGCCCAGCTCATCCGTTAATGCAGACCTTAGATAGTATTTATTCATCTGGATCGATCGTCAATAATATCATCCTTCAACCGTTGACATTTAATACCGTCAGTCAATTAGTTGCTGATACTTTGGGTGAAAGCTTCTTATCAGCAGCATCTCCTCTGACTTGCTTGTTCGATCAACAAGAACAACTTGAGGAAGAAAGTTTACTTGTAGGAAACGATGGATATGAAACACAAAGATGGCAATTACTAGCTGAGCTAGTTTTCAATAAAACTCAAGGAAATCCCTTTTTCTTAACTCAGCTACTCACTACCCTTTACGCAGAAAAGCTGTTGACATTCGACTTCAGCATTGGCAGATGGCAGTGGGACATGGGACAGATTCAAACTGTAGGAATCGCCGATTATAATGTCGTAGAACTCATCGCCAGAAACATTGAAAAACTACCTTCAGATACCCAGAAAGTTTTAAAGTTAGCAGCTTGTATTGGGAATCGATTTGATTTGGATGTTTTGGCAATAGTCAATGAAAAATCTATATCAGAAACGGCATCTGCTTTATGGGAGGGGCTTCAGACTGGTCTAATTTTGCCTTTGGGAGAAAGTGCTTGCAAAATACCGTTACTGTGCCAGAGTAATGAGTCCTTGGTAGTAGCCAATACTCAAGGAACCCAATTAGAAATTAATAATTACAAAGTTTCCTACAGATTTTTGCATGACCGAGTGCAGCAAGCAGCATATTCTCTGATTCCTACTGAGCAGCAAAAAGCTACGCACCTGAAAATTGGTCAACTCTTGTTACAGAATATGAATCCAGACATCCTAGAAGACAATATCTTTGATATTGTTAACCAGCTAAATGTCGGAGTGGAATTCCTTACCGAGCAAGAAGAAAAATATAACCTGGCTCACTTAAATTTAATAGCTGGTCGGAAAGCCAAAGCAGCGTCAGCTTATGAAGCTGCTGTCACACAACTAAGAGTAGGGTTAAAACTCTTAGCAGAAAACAGTTGGCAGACCAACTACAATCTGACACTATCACTCTATGTAGAAGCCGTAGAAGCGGAATATCTTAATACCAATTACGAAAGGTCAGCAACCCTGGCTGAAGTTGTTTTGCAAAAAGCAAACACTCTGCTCGAAAGAGTGAAGGTATACGAGCTCCAAATCCAGTTTTATATGGCTCAAAATCAGATGTTAAAAGCCATTGATACGGGTCTGCAAGTATTGGATATGCTGGGTGTTTCCTTGTCAAATGAAGTGGGCGACGGGGGTTTTGTTTTTGAGTTACCAAAGCTCAGCGACTTAGAAAATATCCCAGAAATGACAGACCCCTACAAAATAGCGGCTTTAAGGATAATGACATCCCTTGTTTCTCCTGCTGTCGCTGCTAATCCCGAAATTTTGCCCCTGCTTATAGTGAGCTTGGTTAAAATCTGCCTGGAACACGGCAACTCCCCTCTTAGTGCTGTTGCGTATGTTTCTTATAGTGTAATACTGTGTTCGGCAATCGGGGATATAGATGCCGGATATCATGCAGGCAACTTGGCTTTAAAGTTGTTGGATAAATTTAATGCGAACTCGCTTATATGTAAAGTACATCAAATATTTTATGGTTTGGTTATACATTGGAAAGCGCATAGTAAAGAAGCGTTGTTACCCTTACTATCTGGGCTACAAAGTGGACTGGAAACTGGAGATATAGAATATGCTGGTTATTGTATTACTGTTTATTGCGCGAGCATATTTTTGACGGGGGAGCGATTAGACATTGTAGATCATAAGCAAAGACAATATCTTGATTTGGCAATCAAGCTAAAACAAGACTATTCAATCTACTACATCAAAATATTCCACCAAATGACGCTAAATCTTGAAGATAGAAGTGGAGAAAAATGTCAGTTGATTGGCGAAAGTTTTAATGAAACACAAATGCTGCCTGTTTTTATTGAAAGTAACAATCGAACTTTGCTATATGTTTCCTATCTTGCCAAAACAATTCTTTCTTATCTATTTAAAGAACCTAAGAATGCTATTGCCAGCGCCAGTTTAGGCGCAGAACACGCAGGTAACGTCATGGGTATGGTAGTTTCTGCTCCTCATAACTTCTATTATTCCCTTGCTCTACTCGCTGTTTATCCTCAAGTTTCTCAGGCCGAACAACAACAATATATGAGCTTGGTAGAAGCTAATCAACAACAAATGCAGAAATGGGCATTCCATGCCCCCTTTAACTTCCAGCATAAGTACGAACTTGTGGAGGCCGAAAAAGCAAGGATTCAAGGGCAAATTGTAGAATCAATGGACTATTATGACCGAGCTATAACGGGAGCTAAAGAACAAGGATACATTCAGGAAGAAGCACTAGCTTCAGAACTAGCGGCAGAGTTTTATTTATCCCTGGGCAGAGACAAGTTTGCTCAAATTTATCTGACACAGGCTTACTATGGATATATTCGTTGGGGAGCCAATGCCAAAGTTAAAGATTTAGAGTCTAGATATCCTTTGGTATTTTCCGAGATTCTAAAGCGAGAATCCATAGGCCTAGAGATTAATAGGACAACAACATCGGTCGCAGGAGGAAATTCGGCGGTATTGGATTTGTCTACTGTCAACAAAGCATCTCTAGCCTTGGCTGAGGAAATAGTGCTGGATAAGTTGCTGAATAAGTTACTTAAAATTGTGATGGAAAATGCCGGAGCTACAAGTAGCTGCCTGATTCTAGAAAAAGATGGAAAGCTTTTGATAGAAGCTACAGGTGTTGTGGATAGTGATGCGGTTGTATTGTATTCAGACTCACCATTTGAAACAAGTGACAATCTTCCTGTTTCTATGATTAATTATGTTCGCATTGCCAAAGAAAATATCGCATTAAATGATGCAGCAGTTTCAGGAATATTTATCAACGATCCTTACATCATCAAAACCAAGCCGAAGTCAATCTTGTCTATGCCTCTTATTAATCAAGGCAAACTAATTGGAATTATTTATTTAGAAAATAATCTGACAGTAGGTGCCTTTACAACGGAGAGGCTGGAATTGTTGAAGATACTTTCTTCACAGATAGCTATCTCCCTTAAAAATGCGATGCTCTATGGTAAATTGGAAGCCGCAACTCAAAAATTGAAAACAGCCAACGAGCAATTAGACGATTACAACCAAAGGCTGGAACAGAAAGTCGAAGCAAGGACGCTGGAGTTACAAGAAAAAAATAGACTTTTGAGAGAACAAGCAGTTGAGCTTGAACTTGCTTTACAGGAATTGCAAGCGACACAGACTCAACTAATTCAGACTGAAAAAATGTCAAGTCTGGGGCAATTGGTTGGTGGTATAGCTCACGAAATTAATAACCCGATTAACTTTATCTATGGCAATCTTACCCACTCTAGTGACTATGTCGATCACTTGCTGGGGTTGCTGAATCTTTACCAGCAGCAATTGCCTAATGCAACTCCTGAGATTCAAAACTATGCAGAAGATATTGATATCGAATTCATAATTTCAGATTTTCCTAGATTGATTGATTCGATGCAGGTAGGGGCAGAGCGCATTCGCCAGATTATCTTGTCGCTACGGAATTTCTCGCGCTTGGATGAGGCTCAAATGAAACCAGTAGATATCCATGAAGGGATCGATAGCACTCTGCTGCTGTTACAAAATCAGCTACAAGCCAGCACCTCAAAATTAGGTATTGAAATTGTTAAAGAGTATGGAAAATTGCCTAGGGTAGAGTGTTACCCCGGCTTTTTGAACCAAGTATTTATGAATATACTCAACAATGCGATTGATGCGATTGAAGAGTCATTTGCGGTTTGTCCCACAGTAGCTGCACAGAAAAAAGAATTTGTGACGCATAATAAAGGAAAAATTTGCATTCGCACCAGAGTCGTAAACCGTAATAAAGTGGAGATATCTATTGCGGACAATGGAGCGGGGATGACTGAGGAAGTATGTCGAAAAATTTTCGATCCTTTCTTTACTACGAAACCTGTGGGATCGGGTACTGGTTTGGGGTTAGCTATTAGCTATCAAATTGTGGTGGAAAAACATCAGGGGAGCTTAACTTGTATTTCAGCACGAGGTAAGGGAGCGGATTTCGTGATTGAGATTCCTATTCAGCAGAAAATTTAATAAGGAGAAGGTAGCAGGTATAATTTTTCTGAAAATTTGATAGTTAAAAATTATTCTATATTTTCGTCTTTCGATTATTGGCAATACCCTTTTTCAAGGGTTTTGCTACATCAGTCATGGATGCAAGTTTCACATTAAAGAAAGGTACGTTGTTGCGCTTGAGCGCTCTCATGTATCAACTAGAGCGCTCAAGCGCAACAACGTACCTAATTTTCGGACATTAGCGCTAAGTGAACCTTATAGAAATATAATAGGTGAGTTTAGGAATAGCAACTAAAATATAACGATGCCAGTGACTAGGTTTATGGGCTTGTATAAAGGGGTTTAACCCCTTATGTATGACGGCATTTTTGTTAATAATTTAAGCCTTTTGGCTGGATCAGCTTAACTCAGCAATAGTTACGAAAACAAAGAAAAAAAAACTCTGTATACCTCGATATAAGGAAAAATAAAATGTTAGATAATTTCCCGGATAGGTGCATTCACGAACTATTTGAGTTCCAAGTAGAGCGATCGCCTGATGCCATTGCCGTAATTTTTGAAGGGAAGCAGCTAACTTATCAGGACTTAAACTCTCAAGCTAACCAGTTGGCACATTATCTGAAGACTGTGGGTGTTGGGCCAGAGGTATTGGTGGCAGCCTGTGTGGAGCGATCGCTGGAGATGGTTGTAGGTCTATTAGGTATTCTGAAAGCAGGGGGAGCTTATGTACCGCTAGATCCGCATTATCCGGCAAATAGACTGGCATTTATGTTGGAACATTCTCAAACGCCAGTGTTGCTTACACAACAGCATTTAGTCGAGTCTCTTCCCTCGCATCAAGCGCGTGTCATCTGTTTGGATGGGAATTTAGAAACTGTCGATCGCTCCAGAGAGGAAAATCCAGACAGTGGGGTGACATCGGATAATTTAGCTTATGTGATTTACACATCCGGCTCAACTGGTCAACCGAAGGGAGTAGCGATCGAGCATCGGGGTGCTGTCAACACTCTACTCGATATCAACCAACGCTTTGAAGTGGGAGCGGGCGATCGGGTCTTAGCTCTATCTTCCCTGAGCTTTGACCTATCGGTATATGATATTTTCGGCTTGCTGGCAGCAGGAGGAACTGTTGTAATCCCTCAAGTATCAGCAACGCCAGATCCCGCTCACTGGGTCGATTTGATAGTGCAAGCACAAGTCACTATCTGGAACTCTGCACCGGCATTGATGCAGATGCTGGTAGATTATGCCGCTGTTCATAGCAAAGATTTATCTTCGTCTCTGCGATTAGTCCTTCTCAGCGGCGATTGGATACCTTTGACTTTGCCAGATCAAATCAAAAATTTAGTTTCTAGGTGGGTGTCGGAAAGTTTAGATTTAGATATTGAACCTCAGTTGAGTAGGGCGGGCGTCCAGCCCGGCCAGTGCCTTGATTCAAGCTCTCAGCTAGACGAATCTTTAATCCCTGCTGTCATCGGCTTAGGAGGTGCAACGGAGGCTTCTATCTGGTCGATTTTATATCCCATCGAAACAATAGACCCCACCTGGAAAAGTATCCCTTACGGTGGGTCAATGACCAACCAGCATTTTTATGTGCTCGACGAAGCGATGGAACCATGTCAAGAGGGAGTAGTAGGAGAGCTTTATATTGGGGGAATTGGTCTAGCCCGATGCTATTGGCGAGATGAGGAAAAGACTAGCAAACGCTTCATCACTCATCCCCATACAGGCGATCGGCTTTACTGTACGGGCGATTTGGGCAGCTATCTGCCGGATGGCAATATCGAGTTTATAGGCCGCATCGACCACCAAGTGAAAATTCGCGGTTTCCGCATTGAACTAGGCGAGATTGAAGCGGTGCTGGGACAACACCCCGACGTGCAGGTAGCAGTGGTAGCAGCACAAGAAGATGTCCCCGGACAGAAGCGCTCGATCGCCGCTTATGTTGTTTCCAAGGTCACCGCAGAACGAATACCCTTTAAAAGCGAGTGTTTAGCAGAATTTGATGGCGATCGCTCAGTTAAGTTAGAAACAGAAGACATATCGATCAGTGGGATTGGCGCGATCGGAGTGCCAGATAATTGGTCAAAAGGTAAACGCCTGCACTTGCGCCTCGTGCTACCGGGAGATACCGAAGAGCGATGTTTTGAGGGAACTGTCGCTTGGTGTCAAGGAAATCAGGCAGGAATTGAGTTATCTCTCACAGCGAGTGAAAAAGCTGTGATTCAGCAGAGTATGGACTACCTCCTAGAAACTCAAGGCTTCTTAAAATTTTTGCAACGCACGACAGCGGGCAAGTTGCGTAACTTCCTGAAAGATAAGTTGCCAGACTATATGGTGCCTTCCAGCTTTGTGTTCCTGAAAACCATGCCGCTCACGCCCAACGGCAAAATAGACCGTCAGAAGCTACTAGCGCCTGCCATTAAAATTCCCGAACTAGGACAAGATTATGTGGCACCTCAAACTCCTGTGGAAGATGTGGTGGCAGGAATCTGGGCCGAAGTTCTGGGACTAGAGCGAGTGGGTATTCGCGACAATTTCTTAGAATTGGGAGGTCACTCTCTGGTAGTCACGCAGATTGCAACTCGAATCCGAGACACTTTCCAGGTAGAGTTACCTTTGCGTACCTTGTTTGAGTCTGCCACAGTCGCCGATCTGGCTCGCAATCTGGAAATCGCCAGTCAAAAATCTCCAACACCCCAGCCTTCCTCGATTCAACCGATTTCGCGGCATCGGGACTTACCTCTATCCTTCAGCCAGCAACAACTGTGGTTTTTATGTCAACTGGCTCCCGATCTACCTTTTTATAACGAACCGATTACCATTCGCCTACCTGGTTCCGTCAACATTGCTGCTCTGGAGCGCAGCATCAACGAAATCATCAAGCGTCACGAAATTTTGCGAACGACCTTTGCTGTCGTGGATGGGCAGCCAGTGATGGTGATTCAAGATGCCTTTAATTTCATCCTGCCAGTGGTGAATATTGGGGAATTGCCAGAGGCAGAACGGGAGTCTGAAGCATTGCGGCTGGGAACTTTGGAAGCGCAGCAGCCTTTTGACCTTACCCAAGGGCCACTGCTGCGGGGTACTCTCATGCGGTTGGGCGAGGCTGATTACAGGTTGTTCCTGACCATACACCACATCGCGATCGATGGTGTTTCTTTGTACAGCTTGTTTATGAAGGAACTGGCGACACTCTACAGCGCCTTTTCTTTGGGCGGGCGATCGCCCCTGCCAGAACTGCCGGTTCAGTTTGCGGACTTTGCCTATTGGCAACGGCAATGGCTACAGCCAGAGGTGCTGGAAAACCAACTGAGATACTGGAAACAGCAACTAGCGAATCTGTCAACGCTGCAACTGCCCACAGATCGATCGCGATCGCCAATCCAAACTTTTCGGGGTGCAAGGCAATGTCTAGCGCTACCTCAAACTTTGAGCGAGGCGATCGCGAAATTGAGTCAGAAAGAAGGCGTTACCCTCTACATGACACTGCTGGCAGCGTTCAAAACCTTGCTCTATCGCTACACGGGGCAGACCGATATTGTTGTAGGCACTGTCACCGCAGGACGCAACCAGCCCGAGATTCAGCAGCTAATTGGGTGCTTCGTCAACACTTTGGTACTGCGTACCGATTTCAAGGACAACCCTACTTTCCGGCAGTTGCTCGAAAGGATGCGGGAAGTGACTTTGGAAGCATTTGCTTGCCAAGATGTGCCTTTTGAGAAGTTGGTAGAAGCACTGCAACCGGAGCGAAATTTGGGTCAAAACCCGCTGTTCCAAGTTGCTTTTGTTCTCCAACCCCCAATGTCAGGCGTTAATTCGATTCTGAATTGGAGCCAGTTAGATATTGATACCGAAACGGCAAAGTTTGATTTAACCCTGGAATTACAGGAGACATCCGAGGGCATAGTCGGTCGTTTTGAGTACAGCATAGATTTGTTTAATGCTGACACGATCGATCGGATGGTTGGACATTTCCAAACCCTGCTGGAAGGAATCGTCTCTAACCCAGAGCAAAAAATCTCAGAATTACCCCTTTTAACTGAGTGGGAACGGCAGCAGTTAGTAGCGTGGAATAATACCGCAACCGATTACCCTCAAAATGCGTGCATACACCAGTTGTTTGAAGAGCAGGTAGAGCGATCGCCAGATGCTATTGCCCTAGTATTTGAAGACCAACAACTTACCTATAAAGAGCTGAACCAACGAGCAAACCAGTTAGCGCATTATCTGGGCAAATTAGGTGTCACCGCTGAAGTAATGGTGGGAATTTGTGTAGAGCGTTCCTTGGAGATGGTAGTGGGACTGCTGGGTATTCTCAAAGCTGGCGGGGCTTATGTACCACTAGATCCAGCTTATCCGCCAGAGCGTTTGGCCTTGATGTTAGAAGATGCCCAAGTACCAGTGCTGCTGACTCAGAGGCGGTTAGTTGAATCTCTTCCCAAACACCAAGCGCGAGTTGTCTGTCTGGACACAGATTGGGAAATTATTGAGCGACAGAGTGAGGAAAATCCTGAATGCAGCTTAACCTCTGAGAACCTGGCTTATGTGATTTACACTTCCGGGTCTACAGGGAAGCCAAAAGGCGTACTTGTCGGGCATCGAGGACTATGCAACCTGGCTATAGCACAGATTCAGATATTCGACGTACAACCGAACAGCAGAGTTCTCCAATTTGCTTCCTTGAGCTTTGATGTTGCAACTTCCGATTGGGTTATTGCCTTGTGTTCGGGAGCAACTCTCTGTATCGCAATCAATAATGCTCTTTTGGCAGGTTCTGATTTGATTGAGGTATTGCGCGATCGAGCTATTACCCACATTGAATTACCAGTAGCAGTCTTGGGAGTTGTTCCTTTTGAAGAGCTTTCTACATTGCAAACAATTATTGTTGGGGGAGAAACTGTTTCCGTCGATGTTGTGGCTAAGTGGGCACCGGGTCGTCGATTCTTTAACGCTTATGGGCCGACCGAATCCACCGTTTGTGCAACGATCGCCGAATGTACCGATAGTCAAGAGCCGCCGTCCATCGGTCGCCCGATCGCCAATACGCAAGTTTATCTGTTGGATGCCCATTTGCAGCTTGTGCCGATCGGCATTCCCGGAGAAATCTATATTGGCGGTGCTGGTTTAGCGCGGGGCTACCTCAACCGACCTGAACTAACTGCGGAACGCTTTATTCCCAACCCCTTTAGCAACGAACCGGGTTCTCGCCTCTATAAAACAGGCGACTTAGCTCGCTACTTACCCGATGGCAATATCGAATTTCTAGGCCGCATCGATCACCAAGTAAAAATTCGGGGCTTCCGCATCGAATTAGGAGAAATTGAGGCGGTATTAAGCCAACACCCAGATGTGCAGGAGTCTCTAGTTATCAGCCGCTCCGATGTCTCCGGCAACCAGCGCTTAGTCGCTTATATTATTTCCAACCTCGGACTAGAACACACAGATTTCGGCAGTTGGCGAAACTTTTTGAAGCAAAAACTGCCCGACTATATGGTGCCTTCCAGCTTTGTATTTTTGCCTAATTTCCCACTTACACCCAATGGCAAAGTAGACCGTAAGGCACTGCCTGAACCTGAGGCTATTAACCCAGAGTTGTCAGCAACTTATGTGGCTCCTCAAACTGAGATAGAACAAAATATCGCTACTGTTTGGCAACAGCTATTACACTTGGAAAAAGTAGGTGTAGATGATAATTTCTTCGATTTAGGAGGTCATTCATTATTGATGGCTCAGGCTCACAGCCAACTGCGCGAAGTGGTGGACAGAGATGTGTCAATCGTTGAAATGTTTAAATATCCAACCATCAGCTCTTTGGCTAAATATTTAAGTGAGGAGGCTGCGGAACAATCCTCTGTTGGGTCAAGTCAAGAGCGGATCAAAAAACAAAAAGATGCCATGAACAGCCAAAAGCAAAAACAAGCGCTAAAGGGAAAGAATAAAAATCGATAACTCTAAATTTTCCAAATGAGGTACGTAGTTGCGCTCTTAGGTACGTAGTTGCGCTTCAGCGCTCCGGAAGGAGGCTCAAGCCCAACAACATACCATCCCGAAAGAGGGCTCAAGCCCAACAACATACCATCCTCAAAGAGGGCTAAAGCCCAACAACATACCTAAGAGGGCTAAAGCCCAACAACGTACCTAAGAGGGCTAAAGCCCAACAACGTACCTAATCAATTGTCCAAAGTATTGTTACCAGGAAAGAATCAAAATGGATAACTCTGAAAAAACCACCCAATCTTCTCTAGAAGGTATCGCGATCGTCGGCATGGCAGGTCGCTTTCCTGGCGCGAAAAATGTTGATGAGTTTTGGCAAAACCTGCGTGATGGTGTTGAATCTATTTCTTTCTTCTCCGAACAAGAACTAGAATCTTTCGGGATTGACGAGTCAGTCGTGCGCGATCCTCGCTATGTAAAAGCCAGAGCGGTACTAGCAGATATTGAGTTGTTTGATGCTTCATTCTTTGGGTTGAATCCTAGAGAAGCTGAAATCACAGATCCACAACACCGCTTTTTCTTGGAATCGGCTTGGCAGGCTCTAGAAAATGCGGGCTACAACTCGGAAACTTACGAAGGTGCGATTGGGGTTTACGCAGGTGCAGGGAGTTTCAATACTTATTTTTTGAATAACCTTTATCCGAATCGTCAGCTTAGAGAATCTGTGGGAGATTTCCAACTTACGATCGCCAATGAGAAAGATTTTTTGTCAACTCGCGTTTCTTATAAATTAAACTTGAAGGGGCCGAGTGTTACTGTCCAAACAGCCTGTTCAACTTCATTAGTTGCGATCGGCATGGCTTGCCAAAGTTTGCTAAATTACCAATGCGATATGGCTTTGGCTGGTGGCGTTTCTATAGGCGTCAATCAAAAGACAGGCTATTTTTATAAAGAGGGCATGATTCTTTCTCCAGACGGGCACTGTAGGGCTTTTGATGCTAATGCACAGGGAACTGTTAGCGGTAGCGGTGTGGGAATTGTGGTTTTGAAAAGATTAGAGGAGGCGATCGCAGATGGAGATTATATTCATGCGGTAATCAAAGGTTGCGCTATTAATAACGATGGTGCTCTGAAAGTTGGCTACACAGCTCCTAGTATAGACGGTCAGGCGCAGGCGATCGCAGATGCCTTAGCAATAGCCGAGATTCCCCCTGAAACCGTCAGCTATATAGAAGCTCACGGAACTGGAACACCCCTCGGCGATCCGATCGAAATCGCTGCGCTGACGCAAGCTTTCTCTGTGGATACTAAGAAAAAAGGCTTTTGTGCGATCGGTTCGGCCAAAACCAATATCGGACATTTAGATACTGCGGCTGGTGTTGCTGGCTTAATCAAAACTGTCCAGGCTCTCAAACACCAGCTAATACCCCCTAGCTTGCATTTTGAACAGCCAAATCCTAAGATTGATTTTGCCAACAGTCCTTTTTATGTCAATACCCAACTTTCCGAATGGAAAGCAGGTAAATCACCCCGTCGTGCTGGAGTTAGTTCTTTTGGCATTGGTGGAACTAATGCTCATGTAGTTCTTGAAGAAGCGCCTATTGCAGAAGCATCAGGAGAATCTCGCCCATCGCAACTATTAGTTTTGTCGGCAAAAAGTAGCTCTGCACTTAATAGTGCTACTGCCAACTTAAGCAAGTATTTGCAACAAAATACCGAGGTAAATTTGGCTGATGTGGCTTACACGCTGCAAGTCGGTCGAAAGGCTTTTAATCATCGACGCATAGTGGTTTGCAATGACAGTCAAGATGGTTTTACAGCCCTTGAGAATCTCGATCCAAAACGAGTTTTTACCAACTTCCCAGAGTCCAAAAATCCACCTGTCGTATTTATGTTTTCAGGACAGGGTTCGCAGTACATCAATATGAGCTTGGAGGTTTACCAAGTTGAACCAACATTTCGCGAACAGATCGATCTATGTTCGGAAATTCTGAAACCTTACTTGGGCATTGACTTGCGCCACGTACTTTATCCAAGCGCAGCAGAAGCAGAAGCAGCTACCAACCAACTAACACAGACTGCGATCGCACAACCTGCACTATTTGCGATCGAATATGCTTTAGCTAAATTGTGGATGTCTTGGGGAGTGCATCCTCAAGCAATGATTGGTCATAGCATTGGCGAATATGTAGCAGCTTGTTTGGCTGGCGTGTTCTCCTTGGAAGAGGGCTTATCCTTGGTAGCTGCACGAGGTAAATTGATGCAACAACTGCCTGCTGGTTCCATGCTTGCAGTGCCACTTACAGAACAGCAAGTCAAACCCTTACTCGGCAATAAGCTGGATCTAGCTGCGATCAATGGAGCATCTCTAAGCGTGATTTCAGGTGCCATCGATGCCGTAGATGAATTGGAACAAAAACTAAAAGAAAAAGGTATAGAGGGTCGCAGGTTGCACACCTCCCATGCCTTTCATTCACAAATGATGGAGCCAATTTTAGAGCCATTTACCGAACAGGTGAAAAAAGTCAAGCTCAAATCACCAAAAATTCCCTACATATCCAATGTTACTGGGAATTGGATTACAGCGGGGGAGGCGACAAGCCCCGGTTATTATGGTCAACACCTGCGTCAAACAGTAAGGTTTGCAGAGGGTTTACAACAGCTATTAAACCAGCCCAATCAAATATTGCTAGAAGTGGGTCCCGGACGGACATTGAACACGCTAGCAAAACAACATCACAATAAGCCTTCTGAACAGATTATACTTTCTTCATTGCGCCATCCGCAAGACCAAAAATCAGATGTAGCTTTCTTACTTACTACATTGGGTCAGCTTTGGCTAGGAGGAGTACAAATAGATTGGTCTCAATTTTATGCTGATGAGCAGCGTTATCGTCTCCCATTGCCAACCTATCCCTTTGAGCGCCAACGTTACTGGATTGAACCACCAGGAATCGAGCAACCGATTAAAATTGGATCTTTGTCCGATGACAATTCCCCAAATGTAGATTCAGCACAACTCCATTCTCGGCCGAATCTACAAAATACTTATAGTGTTCCTAGAGATGAAATTGAGCAAACTATTGCTACGATATGGCAAGAATTTCTAGGGATTGAACAAGTGGGAATTGATGATGATTTTTTTGATTTAGGGGGGGATTCATTATTAGCAGTTCAACTAATAACTAAGTTAAACGAAAAACTGCAAAAAAACTTGTCTCCCCACAGCCTGTTACAATCATCAACTATTGCAGCTTTGGCTGAATTAATTAAAGATGATTCCGGGTTGTCTGCGAGCGATAATCAGCAATCCCAGTCAGCTTCGGAGTCCTTATTAGTGGAGATTCGGCGGGGGAGTTTGAAACAACCTTTGTTTTTAGTGCATCCGGTAGGCGGACACGTTTACATTTATCGGGATTTGGCACGTTATCTCGGTTCAGAGCGGCCTATTGTGGGAATACAAGCACCTGCTTCGGTTGATGAAACAGATGCCTGTACTACAGTTGAGGAAATGGGAACTCGCTATATCGAAGCTTTGCAGATTCGCCAACCTGAAGGGCCCTATTTCCTAGGAGGTTCTTCCTTTGGTGGCACAGTTGCTTTTGAGATGGCGCAACAACTGAATGCGATCGGTCAAAAAGTAGCATTGCTAACTCTGATAGATACTCCTGGCCCCGGTCAAATGCCTGTTTTAGAGACAGAAGATGATACAGCAATTCTGGTTTATATACTAGGTGTTGGTTTCGATCTGTCTCTTTCTTTGGATGTCCTCCAACAGCTTGAGCAAGATGAGCAACTTCTCTACTTTTTAGAGCAAGTAAAGATTGCTAATAGGGTAGTTCCTCCCGATTTTGGATTGCCTGAGATTCGTCACTTTCTTCATCTGTTTAAAGTACACGGTCAAGCTATGCGAAATTACATCCCTCAAGCTTATCCGGGTCGAATTATCTTTTTTCGTGCTAGCGAACAAAATGAAGTTAATCCTAAAAATCCTGAATTGCCATGGATTGAGGTGGCTGGGGGAGGGATAGAGGTTCGAGAGGTGCCGGGAAATCATATTACTATGAATTACCCTCCTCATGTTCAGGTTATGGCCCAACAACTTAGAGAATATATTGATTAGGTACTGATTAGGTACGTTTTAGGTACGTTGTTGGGCTTTAGCCCTCTTTCAGAGCTCTGAAGCACAACTACGAGCCTTTCGGAGCGCTGAAGCGCAACTACGTACCTTTCGGAGCGCTGAAGCGCAACTACGTACCTTTTGGAGCGCTGAAGCGCAACTACGTACCTTTCGGAGCGCTGAAGCGCAACTACGTACCTTTTAGAGCGCTGAAGCGCAACTACTTACCTTTATGTATGAATATCGGAAATTAACTTTAGAAGAACGGGTGCAACTTGTTAATGAAAGGTTGGCTAAGGGATATCCTGCTCATTCTCCACCTCATCCAGTGCGAGATTTTGAATTTTATCATCTTACAGTTAGTTGTTTTGAGCATAAATCTCGGATTAATACTCAGGAACGCCGTCACCAACTTTTAGATTCAATTTTTGAGAAGTTTATTTCCGATGGTATCGAAATTAATGCTTGGGTAGTTTTACCGAATCATTATCATCTCTTAGTCCATCATGTTAATATGCCACAATTAAGTGTGCTATTTCGTTCGATTCATGGCCCCTTGGCTCGACAATGGAATCTTGAGGATCGTGTTACAGGTAAAGTGTGGTGTTCATTTAGCGATCGCGCTATTCGTTCCGAAAGGCATTATTATACAACTATTAATTACATCAATTACAATCCTGTCAAACATGGCTGGGCAAAATCTCCTTATGATTGGTCAGCAAGTAGCGTACATTGGTATTTAGAGTATCAAGGAAGAGAGTGGCTAAGAAGTGCATGGACAGAATATCCGGTAAGAGATTATGGAAAAGGATGGGATGATTAAGGTAGGTAGTTAAAGGTACGTAGTTGCGCTTCAGCGCTCTTAGGGTACGTAGTTGCGCTTCAGCGCTCTTGGGGCTCGCATCCCAACAACATACCAAAGTGCTCTTGGGGCTGAAGCCCAACAACATACCAACAACTTATAATTGAAGATTGTAATTCACAGGATAACTCATGGTTTTATATACAGAAAATGCCCAACCTGAAGGCGAAAAATCATCGTCAGTGCTACTAGAAATGATGTATGGATTTAAAAGATCCCAGGCTCTTTTTGTGGCGGCTAAACTTGAAATTGCAGATATTCTGAGTGAGGGTTCTAAGACTGCTGATGAACTTGCGGAAGCTGCTGGTGTAAATTCTCAGGGTATTTATCACCTGATGCGTATGCTAGTAAGTGTTGGTGTGTTTTCTCTCGAAGATAATGACAAATTTTGCTTGAATGCTCTCGGGAAACATCTCTTGACTGGTACTTCTGATTCTTTACGAGGTACGGTTCTGGCAATGGGTGATGAACTATATCAGGGATGGGGGAATTTATTGTACAGTATAAAGACGGGAGAAACGGCTTTTGAACATACTTTTAAGATGAGTTTTTATAGCTATTTGACGCAGAATTCTGAGGCGGCTATAAATTTCAATGAGTGGATGAAGGAGACAACCAGGGAGTGGCTGCTTCCGGTGCTTGAAGCTTATGATTTTTCAGGATTTAAGACGTTTGTGGATGTTGGAGGGGGCATTGGAACTCTAACGGCTGTTATTCTGAATGCGAATCCCCAAATGCAAGCTATTTTGTTCGATCGCGAAGATGTTATTGTGGATGCACCTCAGGTTTTGCACGTGGCTGGAGTTGCAGATAGGTGTGAAGTAGTTGGAGGCAGCTTTTTTGAAGCGGTGCCGCGTGGTGGGGATCTTTACTTGCTCTCTCGTGTCCTCCTGAATTGGGATGATGAGCGTGCTATTGCAATTCTTAAAAATTGCTATCAAGCTATGACAGCTAACGATCGCCTGCTGATTGTTGATTTTATGTTGCCTTCAGGCAAAATGTCGCCTTTTATTGGTATGGGTAGCCTAACTTTGTTTGTGATAGGCGGTACTTTTATGCGTAGAGATGATGAATTTTATCATTTACTTTCCTCCGCTGGCTTTAAAGTGACTGATACGATCGCCACAAAAGGGCCTGCAAGTGCGATCGAGGCGGTAATAACCAATCCTAGTTAGCCACTCCTGTTATGATTGAGCGGTTGAGACCGCTTGCGGACAAATGAAATGGGTGCATCTCACTTTGTACAAAGCAAAACTGAGATACTCTCAGCGAAGTCAGCCGACGCGGACTAATGAGTGCGGACTTCCTTCAGTCTTGTTGGGTAGAAAACTGGCGGGCGCCGATCGCAGAAAAGGCGATCGCAGCCACCAACAAAACAGGTATGCTGTACCAAGGAAACTTGGCGATATCGTAAGCAGCAGCCCTCAATCCAATACTGGCATAAGTCAGCGGTAACAGATAAACTATCCCTTTCAGGGCTACTGGTAGCGACGCGGGGTCGAAAAATGTCGCGCCCAAAAATGACATCGGAGTTATCAGAAAATTGTTGTACAATCCGACTGATTCGAGAGATTTTACGTTTAAACCCACTATCACTCCCAGGCCCGCAAATACAGCGGAGTTGAGAATTATCACTAACAAAAATAGCGGATGCAAAAATACTAGCTTTTGAGTAAACACAACTGCTACTAAAATCACGGAAACCGAAGTTAGCAGTCCCCGCAGTATTCCGGCTAGCATTTTGCCTGCGTGCAAAGCTAGGGGGTGTACCGGCAGCAGTAGCAATTCCTCAAATGTTTTACTAAAAAGGCGTTCGCCACAAATAGAAAATACTGCGCCTGTAAAACTTACTGTCATCGATGAAAGTGCAACCATTCCCGGCAGCATGAATTCTAGATAATTGCCACCAATTGCCGGTTTAGGCATGGAACTGCCCAACCCGAAACCAAAAGCTAGAATGTAAATTAATGGGGATGTTAAACCAGCAGCGGCAATTGGCAGGATTCGGACTCGCAAATCTAGCCATTCTCCCCAAAACACGGTCATTGTGTCTGTTAGTATAGTTTGAATTGAGTTTTGTTTCATGGCGAGGTGATTTGCATAATAGATATCAAGTTCTGTTAATTAACGGGACTAATGACCGTAGTAAAATTGGTTTGTAGTGAGGACTTTAGTCCGCATCAAAAAGGACTAAAGTCCTCACTACAAACCTTTTGGATGGCGGGTAATTGACCGGACATGATTTTACATCTTGCTCATTATCCGGTTAAAAGGTTAAATAATCAAGGCTGCTGCACTGTTCTAATTTAGTTTCAGTTAAAGGCAATGTGCCGGATTCTACTTTTTCCTGTTCTCGGTTCAACCAAATTGCTTTTAAGCCTGCGGATTTGGCGCCGCAATAATCGGCTTTGAAGCTGTCGCCGATATGCCAGACATTCTCGGCTGTGCAGTTGTGCTTTTGCAAAGCTGCGGTGAAAATTTCCGGCTGGGGTTTTGCTGCACCTACTTCGGTGGAAATTGTCACTGATGTGAAATATTCTGCTAAATTGAGTGCTTTTAATACTGGATAAAGTCGCGAGTCGAAATTCGAGACTACTGCTAATTCGATTCCTTGTTGCTGCCATTTATTTAATGCTGGGAATACGTCGGGATAGACGAACCAAGGTTCGGGGGTGGCAAAATGAGCGTAGAGTTCGGCAAAAAATTTGGGAAAGTCTGAAAATTGATTGAAAACGCCTGCTATTTGAAAAGCTTTTGCCGAAACTGCTAGCCACCACTCAAATTCTAGTTGGGGAATTTTTGCTGCTTCGATTCCTGGAAATGTCATCGGATTTGCTGAGGCGAAGCTTTGGTAAAATGCTGTATTTAAGTCTTTACTATTAACTGTTACTCCGAAGTTTTTGGCTAGTTTTGCGTAGACTTCGCCGACGCTACCGCGAACGTAAAATAGTGTGCCTGCTGCATCTAAAAAGATAGTTTTTGTCATTGGTTAGAATGAATTTGAAAACGAGTAATATAATACCGGGCGAAGGTCATTCGCGTCTACACAAACACTCACGTGCCTCCGCAGGTTGAAGAACCAGAATCAGAATAATACCGTGCGAAGGTCATTCGCGTCTACACAAACACTCACCTGCCTCCGCAGGTTGAAGAATCAGAATAATACCGGGCGAAGGTCATTCGCGTCTACACAAACACTCACGTGCCTCCGCAGGTTCAAGAATCAGAATAATACCGGGCGAAGGTCATTAAGTTATTTTTTTCAGTCCGCGGAGGCGGACATCGTTTGTGTAGACGCGAATTCTATTCGTACGTCTTATCTCAAAAAGATGAGGTATAACTGACAGCTTACATAACCGTTTAAACCAAGAGGGCCCAAGCCCAACAACGTCCGCGAATCTTTCTGATAACCGCTATATTACTTTTTCAGCAACTCCTGAATCGGCTTGCTAATCCAGTTGAAACCAACTTTTAGTTGGTGGTCAAATGTTGGCATTCGATAGAGATAGGCTAGGCGGCGTGCAATGTGTGCTAGTTGTCCGTCGAGTTTGATTCCTAAACCTGTCAGGGTGGCTTCGTCTATTCCTAATGTCATCATTTCTCCTAGCGGCTGGTACCGGAAAGGTAGTAATGGTCGATCGCTCAGGGATGCCCATATGTTCCATGCCGTGTAGTCAGCTTGCTGGAATGCTGTTTGGGCTGTTCCGGGGACTTTTTGACCTGTTGCGTCGTGACATTCGGCTAAGTCTCCCAAGGCAAATATGTCTGGATGGTCGATGATTTGCATCTGGGAGTTAACTATTAATTGACCGCGGTGGTTTTGTTTCAGGGGGAGCGATCGCACTGCTTGACTAACTTGGGTTCCTACTGTCCACAATACTATGTCTACGGGAAGAACATCTAATTGTCCTTTGTAGAGTAAGGATATGGTGTCGGATTCGATCGCCTCTACTGCTGTTTCTAAGTCGATCCAGACTTTGCGTTTTTCTAATGCTTTGTTGGCGGCTTCGCGGTTGAACTCGGGTGATGTCCGCAAAATCGTGTCGCCTTGCTCGATTAATCGGACGCGACCTTTGTCTCCGAGTCGATCGGCTAATTTACAAGCTAATTCTACTCCCGAATAACCGGCGCCGACGATCGCAATCCGAATTTTGTCGGGGTTGCTAGCTTCGAGAAACCGCAGTCTTTCTTCCAAGCGGTAGGCGTCGTCGAGGCTGCGGAAGGAATAAGCGTATTCAACGGCTCCTTTGACCATATCTAGGGGTGTTTCGCCACCTAAAGCTAATACTAGGCGATCGCACGGAATTTCTGGCCCGTCGTGTAACTGCACTTGCTTGGACTCCACGTCGATGCCGGAGACAGTGCCTTGACAAAAGCGCACGCCTGTGTTTTGCAAGAGTTCCGCAAAGGGCGGCGCGATTTCCCAGGTTTGGAGTTCGCCGGTGAGGAGCTCGTACAGTAGGGGAACGAACAGGAAGCGATCGCGACGGTCAACTAGGACTATTTCGGGTTTTTCGGTTTTGGAGAAGGGTAACTGACTCAAGCGCAGGGCTGTGTGGAGTCCGCCGAAGCCTCCGCCGAGAATGCAAATCCGGGGTTGTTGTTGAGCCATGGTTTTTGTTTGAGGGCGATCGGTAGCAAGGCAACTTATCTTATTGTAACGAGAGTGGAGGATTGGGGGAGCGGGAGATGGGGAGAGGGGGAGAGGGGGAGAGGGGGAGAGGGGGAGATGGGGAGATGGGGAGATGGGGAGAGTCGCAAAATCTTCCTTCTTCCGACTTCCTTCTTCCCTCTTCCTTCTTCCCTCTTCCTTCTTGCTATTATCCACCCTCAAATTTTTTGAATGTTCGGACAAGTAATTTTGTACTATATTAGTTGATAGCGTATTATTTCGCCAATTAAATTCACTTTTTATACAGCCATCTACTCTAACACTTGCCCCCGCAGTCACAAGTGAAAAAATCATGCAAATTTCCTCGAATTCTTCTAAAGTTAAGAATGGCGATCGCCATAACGAAGACAGCTCATCTTTGTTAAGCAGCGAAGAACGATATAAAAATTTAGTAGCTAATATTCCCGGTGCTGTATACCGCTGCAACTGCGAATGGACGGGATCCGATGGCGAATTAATACGGACAATGGCGTTTTTGAGCGAGGCTGTTCAAGAAATATCTGGCTATCCATCATCTGATTTTATCAACGATCGCGTCCGTTCTTTTGCGAGCATCATCCATCCTCAAGACCGCAAAAATATGGAGGAGGCTCTCATAAAAAGTGTAGCAACTAGAACTCCGTATATCCTGGAATACCGCATTCTCCGGGCTGACGGCGAAATTAGCTGGGTTTACGAAAAAGGTCAAGCTGTTTGTGGGGAGGGGGATGAGGCTAGAGAAAGAAAAGAGGGACAAGGGGAAATAGAGGAATTTTTGTCGGGTGTAGTTTCGTCGGTTTCGCCGATCGCAAATTCTCTGTGTCAGGTTGTCTATCTCGACGGAGTGATTTTGGATATTACTGAGCGCAAGCGCGCTGAGGAAAAGCTGCGAAACACTCAAGATTTTCTGAATGCGGTACTGCAAAATCTGCCGGTTAGCGTCTTTATTAAAGATGCCGTGGAACAAAGATTTATTTATTGGAATGCTGCTAGCGAAGAATTGTTTGGCTATTCGAGGGACGAAGTGCTGGGAAATAATGCTGCTGACTTGTTGGAAGCAGATCAGGCAAATTACTTGCAAGCACAAGATTTAGAAGTATTTGCCACGGGAAAAGAGGTTGATATACCAGAAGAAATTATCCAACTTCCGCACCGGGGAAAACGGATTTTGCACACAAAAAAAGTTCCTTTGTTTGACGCTGATGGCGCGCCTAAGTACATTCTGGGTATTTCTCAAGATATTACCGAAAGCAAAAAAACTGAAACAGAATTGTCGCGCTTGGCCATCGTGGCTCAAAAAACGCAAAATGGTGTGATTATTACTGATGCTCAAGGCTGCATTGAATGGGTGAATGAAGCATTTACTCGGATTAGCGGTTACGTGTTAGAAGAAATGCTGGGAAAAAAACCGGGTGATGTGCTGCAAGGCCCTCAAACAGATCCATTAACTATTGCCCAATTGCGATCGGCTTTGGATAAAGGCGAGCCGTTTAATCAGGAAATTTACAATTACAGGAAGGATGGAAAGGGTTATTGGGTGGCGCTTTCGATCGCCCCGATTTATCGAGAAACCGGGGAACTTGAAGGTTTTATTGCGGTGGAAACTGATATTACCGATCGCAAACAAGCTACTGAATCTGTCAGGGAAAGCGAGAGTTATTACCGCTGCATCGTCGAAACTGCTTCGGAGGGCGTTTGGATGTTTGACGCCGACAGCAGCACGACTTTTGCGAACTGTCGGATGGCCGAAATGCTGGGGTATACTGTGGAGGAAATGCTGGGGCGATCGCTATTTGAGTTTATCGATGACGAGGCTCGGGAAATAGCCGAAAGTTATGTGCAGCGCAGGCGGCAAGGCATTCGCGAACGCCACGATTTTCAGTTTACCCGCAAAGATGGCTCTCACTTGTGGGCGATCGTCTCAGCGACACCAATGTTCGACGCTGACGGCGAATTTGCGGGGGTTTTGCGGATGATTACCGATATTAGCGATCGCAAACAAGCCGAAGCAGAATTGCGCCAAACTCTCCAAGAATTAGAATTTGAAAAATTTGCCTTAGATCAATCGGCAATTGTCTCAAATACCAACGAATTCGGCGTTATTACCTACGTCAACGAGCAATTCTGCGAACTGTTTAAATATTCTCGGGAAGAATTGAACGGCAAAACCCACAAACTTGTAAATTCCGGCTATCACCCAACTGATTTTTTCAAGCAGCTTTGGTCAACAATCCGCCAGGGAAATGTTTGGCGGGGAGAAATGAAAAATCAAGCTAAAGACGGCAGATTATTCTGGTTGGATACTACGATTGTACCTTTCTTAAATTCTCGGGGAGAACCCCATCAATATGTAGCAATTCGCAAAGATATTACCGATCGCAAACAAGCAGAAGAAGCTGTGCGGCTTTCCGAAAGTCAATTGAGGACTAAAAATGAAGAATTAGCGAAAGCCCTGCGGGACGTGCATAAAACTCAAAGCATGATGGTTCAAAATGAAAAAATGGTAAGTTTGGGGCAATTAGTAGCTGGCGTCGCTCACGAAATAAACAATCCAGTTAGCTTCATTTACGGCAACGTCATGCACGCTGACGATTACTTTCAAGACTTGCTAAAAATGCTGCAACTTTACCAGCGCGAATACCCGGAACCAACAGAGGCAATTCGAGAAGAAATAGATGATATAGATTTGAAATTTCTGCTCAAAGATTTGCCAAAGCTATTAACTTCAATGAAAATGGGAGCCGAGCGAATTCGCCAGATTGTGCTGTCACTGAAGAATTTCTCGCGATTGGATGAAGCAGAACAAAAACAGGTGGACATTCACGAAGGGATTGACAGCACTTTGTTGATTTTGCAGCACAGGCTGAAAGAAACGGCAGGACATCCGAAAATTACGCTGGTTAAAGAGTTCGGCAATTTGCCCCGCTTACAGTGTTATGCAGGACAGTTGAATCAGGTATTTATGAATATTATTGGCAATGCAATTGATGCTTTGGAAGAGGCAATGGAAACCGGACAGTGGGGCGACGGGGAACAGGCGCCTATTCCTTCTTGTCCTTCGCCGACGCTGCGGATTTGTACTGAGGTAAAATATGAACAGGCTGCTGTTTGTGCTGATTCTATTCGCCGTCCTTCTCATATTGTGATTCGGATTGCTGACAACGGGCCGGGGATTCCGATAGATGTTCATGAAAGGCTGTTCGATCCGTTTTTTACTACGAAAGAACCGGGGAAAGGTACTGGCTTGGGGCTGTCTATCAGTTATCAAATTGTGGTGGAAAAGCACGGCGGGCGGCTGAAGTGCAATTCTGCACCGGGTCAAGGTACGGAATTTGCGATCGAGATTCCTGTCGCTAGAAGTTAGCGGTAAAATTGGAAATTATGAGTTATAATTCCATAGATGCAGACGGCGGTTGAAACCGCGTCTATACAAACAATGTCCGCCTCCGCGGACTGAAGAAGATAATGTATTTTAACCGCATTGCCTTCAACCCGCGGAGGCGGGTTTTGCTTGTATAGAAGCGGTTTCAACCGCCCAGTTTTCTAGGTTATTGACTTATGAATTACAACGTAATTTACGACGGCAATTGCAATCTCTGCGTCACATTGGTGCAGTTACTAGAAAATCTAGATCGAGGCGAGAACTTTGAGTATATTTCCATGCAAGATTTAGAGGGATTAAAGCGGTTTGATATAACTGCTGAGGATTGCGAAATGGGGATGATTTTGATAGATAAGAATAATCCCGAAAAACGCTGGCAAGGTAGCGATGCAGCCGAGGAAATCGGGCGGATATTGCCTGCTGGCGAGGTGTTTGTGGCAGCTTACCGGGCAATGCCGGGGATGAAGTGGATGGGCGATCGCGTGTACGAACAAGTGCGCGATAACCGCTATACTTTGTTTGGCAAGCGATCGACAACTTACAAATCGGCTTATCCAGTGGGCTGTAGGTCGATCGACAATTGCGATAATCAAGACTTAAAATCAGGTTCGTAGTGAGGACTTCAGTCCTCTCCATCTGTGGTTCGTAGTGAGGACTTCAGTCCTCTCCATCTGTGGTTCGTAGTAAGGACTTCAGTCCTCTCCATCTGTGGAGAATTTAATTCAAGAAGGACTAAAGTCCTCACTACAAACCTGGACTTCAGTCCTCTCCATCTGTGGAGAATTTAGTTCAAGAAGGATTAAAGTCCTCACTACAAACCTGATTTATGATGAGTCATTAACCGGGAATTATTCTCAGCAATTAAACAAACCTAATATCTCGCGGCAAAATTGTTTGAGCTTTTCGGCTGATTCCGCAGCGGGCTCAGTTTCACCCACAAAACCCCAATTTTCCACGGTAGAAAAGCGCCACTGTTGACCAGTATGATCGTAACCTGCCGCCTCAACCCCGATCGCCCGCCGAGATCCTTCGACCGGATCTTGGTAAAATCGGATTTGGATTAAGATACTGCGGCTTTGCAACAACCGACTTCTACCGGGAAAATGGAAGCCAATATCGATCGACTCAGGATCGACAAGTTCTCTGGTATCCTGGTCATTCATCCAAGGTTTCAAATCGACTTTCACATCCGGAAAATCTGACTTAAATAAATTAACAACCGCAGCAATTTTGCTAGCTAATTCTATATTTCTGGCTTGTTCGGCAGCGTTCACTCGAAATACTCCTATCAAATACAGTTATTACACATTTAGTTAACAATGTAACTGCATATTGCCTGCTTTAAACGGTAAACTGTGGACTATTTGATAGATTACAGTTCGCGATTGCACGGGTGGCCAGAAACCGGGTTGTTTTACGAAAAGACGTGTTACAGCCGACAATGCAAGTAAAAACCCGGTTTCTTTGGTATTGATGCGTTTAATCTGCTACATTTTCCCAGGTTGAATGAATTTTAGTCGATCGGCACTTCGATCGCAAATTCCGTACCTGGGCCCAACACAGATATGCCCTATGTAGTGGCGATGCGTCACAATCCTTTGTTGAAAGCGACTCGCTGTGCGATTATTGGCTCGTGGCTGGCGTGAAAATGCAGGTGATTGGTGCGAGTCATGCGGAAATGGGTACATTTGCCTTTTGGGATTTTAAAATCCCAAAAACCTTTCGATCCAACTTATTTGCTCGCTACCCCTTGACTTTTCAAGACAGGAACTACAGCATTTTGGGATGTTTATTGAACACCAATAAACTTGTGAGTTTGCAAAGACAACCTGTAACTCGGATGCTGTTTCAATAACTCCAAAATCATCGGAATTGCCCGATCGCGCTTTTCCCACTCCGGCTGCAAATATACAGGAATATTCACATTGTCAGCCAAATATTTTGTGTAAAAATCAACTTCTTCGCCACTGCTAACCACCAACTTAATTTCATTAGCTCTCGTCCAGAAACGGTCTTGCACCGGATATTGAGGATTGACGTGTTCTTTAGGAGAAAGAGTAATCCAAGCCAGCGGCGAAATATCCTGCCAGTAAGCGCCAGAAGTTTCAATATTCACCTGTTTGTCAGTTGCTAACAAAGCTCGCACTAACTCCGGCAAATTCTGGTGAATAAAAGGTTCGCCACCACTAATGACAACCCTCGAAGACTGCAATTGATCTAGCAATTGTGCGATCGACTGTGGCACCGATGGCAAACCTTTGCCACCATTTCCGTAGCCTGTATCGCACCAAGCACACCGCACAGGACAACCAGCTAATCTGATAAAATCAACTAAAGTCCCCGTCCAATAACCTTCACCTTGAACCGTACACTGAAAAGTTTCATGAATCGGTAATTTTATTTGTAAATTCGATCCCTGCATTTTTACCTCAAAGTAATTAATAATACTTGTTATTACTTTTAGTAATTGTAATTTGTCATCGGTAATTGATATAGTCCTGGATGCACCGGTAGGCAGAAACCGGGTTTTTTATGCAAATACTGTATCGCAGCCTTTAATACAGATAACCACCCGGTTTCGAGGAGTCTTAATGAAGTTCCCAGCCACTTGAACTATTTAATTCTGTTCTTCAGGTTCCATCATCGTAGCCCAGCGGCGTTTCAGGGCCAAACTCAACCCGTCACCAATGGGGACAACACTGAGTGTTATTCTCGGATCGTTACGCAACTTGTCGTTGAAACTACGAAGGGCGAGGGTACTTGTGTCTTGTACTTCAGGATCCGCAACTCGTCCAGACCACAGAACGTTGTCAATTACAATTAAACCGCCATTCCGCACCAGTTGGAGCGATCGCTCAAAATAAGCCTCATAATTTTCTTTATCGGCGTCGATGAAGGCAAAATCAAAGGTTCCGGCTTGTCCCTCGGCTATGAGTTTGTCGAGAGTATTTAGTGCTGGGCCCAAATGCAAATAAATTTTGTTAGCCACACCCGCAGCTTCCCAATACCGTCGCGCGATCGAAGTATATTCCTCGCTGACATCGCAAGCAATAATTTTACCGTTAGAAGGCAGTGCTAAAGCTACACATAGCGAGCTATAACCAGTAAAAACTCCAATTTCTAAGGTTTTTGTCGCTCCCATAAGCTGCACGAGCATCTCCATAAACTGCCCTTGTTCGGGAGCTATTTGCATCATACCCATAGGATGCTTAGCAGTTTCTTTCCGCAGTGAAGCGAGAATATCTGGTTCCCGCAAAGAAATAGATAACAGATAATCGTAAAGTTGATTTTCTAGGCCAAGAGTTGAGTTCGCCATCGGTTTGTCCTTGCTGCTGACTTTTGATTTTACGTGGTAGACGTGCAGTTATTGGAAATTGCAGACGGTAGAGTGAATTTTGGCACCTATTTTGCTGTCGTTTCTCTCAGGGTAAGAGTATCGCCGTCTCGCTTGCAAGAATCTGGTAACTTGCTCTCACGGGCGATCGACCTCCCAATCAGTTTATCTCAGCTATAGGTGATTTAGTCGCCCTGGAAAAGAAAAGAGAACAAAAGGATGGTTTTGAGATTGCTGCATTCCTCGCGCTGCGTAACACTGTGAGTAATGCCAGCTTAACAAAATAATCTAACAGTCGGCAAGTTGCCAACCGATACACAATCAGTCATTCCTCATCTCAACTCTCCAACTTGTAGGAGCGCGCCTTGCTCTGAGCGTAGCCTTTCATGAAGTCGAATGATCTCAAATGTCAAATGGTACGATCTGGGGAGAATATAACTTAATTTTGACAACTAATCGCCAATAAATAATTATTTATAATTTGCCCACAACTCACAAAAATAAAGTTTAATTTGAGTCTTGTTGATGGCTTATAGCCTGTGTATTCTTCAGGAATCAAACAGGCGCATGGCAATCCTTCTATCCGGGAGGATTACTAATAACTAACAAGTCGGCTAGACCGGGACAATTTTTTAAGTGTCACAGTATATTTATCCACACCTAAACCACCTACCACAATAAAAACAACATTCTCCTGTTGAAGCAGAACAAGTATTTTGGTGACAAAACCCGGTTTTGGGCAGCCTTTGCCCTGGACTGTTACTAACCACTAACGAACCGGGAACACTCTGACAATTTCTTAACTGTCACAGTTGATTGCTCGACACATAAACAACTTACCCACAATCAAAATAACATTTCGCAAAGGCAATCGCTATGTATTATACTTTTGCAGGTTTCGGTGCTGGTACTGGCCTATTGTTACTGTTAATTTTTGCTATTTTACAATGGCTGCACGTCCCCGCCGGCAGTTTTATAGATTGGGTAATTGCCATTGCTATTTTTGAATGGCTGTTGCTGATAGTTACAGTTCCTTGGAATATCCATTTTGAAGCTAAGGAAGTGTTAGCCCAAGGCGCAGAATCTACTAAAAAAAATATTGCTGTCGATTCCGAACAACTCAAATACGTTACTGTATTAGCTAGCCGATCGCTCTGGGTGGCGATCGCCCTTCACCTGGTTAGCGCGATCGCACTTTATGCCCTATCCGCCACCGGCATTAGCGCTGTTGGCTATCTCAGTTCCGGTGCAGCACTGCTTTTAACTATACTGCGTCCAGCTATCCGAGGTTATCAGTATTTAGCCCAGCGGCTGACAACCATCCGCAGCGAATTTTTCCACCCCCGCGAAGATATTCTCGAACTCCGCAACCGCTTTGCAGAATTAGAATCTACAGTCAAAAATTTGGCCGATCAATTAAATTCAGACGATCCTAATTCGTGGGCGACTCTCCAACAGCGGGAACAACGGGCCACTAGAAGAGAATTAACTAATTTAGCCGCATCTCTAGAAAATTTGCGATCGACAAATCAGGCAGAACACACTAAACTGGCAAGAGATGCCGAAAGTGCGATCGCCCAACTCACCGATGACGGACAATTTCTCAACCACGTCCGCGAAATCATCCGCTTCTTCAAAGAATCGTAAAAGTAGTCAGTAGTCATTAGTCATTAGTCATTAGTCATTAGTCATTAGTTAGTTGCCATGCCCAATTCCCAATTCCCAATTCCCAATTCCCAATTCCCAATTCCCAATTCCCAATTCCCAATTCCCAATTCCCAATTCCCAACCTTTAGATAGATGTCAGAGCCTCGCAGACTGTGAAACTTTTAATTAAAATAGAACTTTATCAGTCTTGAGGAAGACTCAATAAATGTGTTTTAGATAACAGCAAGTTTCAGGAAACTATAACCAAAGATAGTGAGTCAATGAGTTAGCTTAGGCTTAATATTTAAACATAAGCCAAAGACCTTTTTGAAAAGATAACTCAGGAAGAAATCATGACAACTAGCAAATCAACACCGACCGACGAACAAATCGAAGCTAATATGGAAGCCCCCCACTACGATAGGGGCATTACTCCTGCTGAGACAGCAGCGCGGCAAGAACGCGAAGGCTCTAACTTCATGCACACAACCACTGAAGCGAAGCAGCAAAGCGCCAAAACCGACGACCAAACCGATGACGAAAGCATTCACACTACAGATGGTTATACAGTAGACAAGGAAGGTCTGGTTAACAATTACGCGATCGAACCCGAAATGTACATCAACGAACCGGGCGATTTGAGAGCAAAAGAGGAAGCCGAAGCCGCAGAACGCGCTCAAATTCTCGCAGAAATCAAAGATAAAAAAGGTGAGGAAGGAAAACTGACAATGGATGAAGACACCCGCGGCAAAGGCCCAGGAATGATCTAGGTTGTCTGCTTGGTAGTTGCGCTTTGGCGCGCGAGGCTGCAACTGCAAAGCCAAGGGGCAGGTTTTTCTAGATACGGGAATTGTCGATCTTTTCGGTAAAACCAGCCTCTATTTTGCTTTCGACTGATGTTTTGATAATATACCTCTTGCAAAAATACCTACGACGGGCGGGACGCCCATCCCACAACTTTTTTTCTTGTGGGATGGGCGTCCCGCCCGTCGTAAAATTTCATTAAAAGGACTTTTGCAATTCAGGTCTAATTTAGGACTTAATATTATCCTCCGTCAATTACCTCCAATAAAAACAGCTCGAGCGCGATCGCTTCAGTCAAGCGTCATGGATGAGGGCTGAAGCCCTCACTACAAACCAATATTGTATTCGGAGATGATATTACGCACGGGTGGTTAAAAAACCCGGTTTCTTGAGCAGGAGTGCTTCTGTTTTGAGAGTTGAAAATTTACCTCAATGCCGATCGCATTAAAATTAATCAAGCCCTCACATTCTCCCTCAACCAATTAAACTTTGCTTGAGCTAGCGCCAAATTTTCCAGGACGTTCGGATTAATATCCTCCCGATCTAATTCTTGCTGCTCCAATTCTATATTGCGACCGTATTCTATATGTCGGATCGTACCGCGCATCCGGTCTGCCAGACACAGCGAAATTCCATAATAAAATCTGGAAGCAAAACCCATATCATGTTGAAGTTTGACGACTAGCTGCCTTCGGGGAATTACCAACAAGTGAGTTTCTTCGATCGCCATCACCGTGGCCAAAGGAGGGCGTGCGTCAATGAAAGAAACTTCTCCCACAAGTTCTCCGCTACCTATTTTAGCGAGTTCTTTACTCTGCTCAGCCTCGATCCAAACGCTCATACTCCCCTTCAAAACAATGTAGAGGGCATCGTGCTGTCTCCCTTCATGGATCAAAATCTCGCCCGGTTCGAGAATTTCTTTTTTCCCTTTTTGAACGATCCAGTCGATATCGTCATTATTTAACTGGCTCAAAATAAAAAGCGCTTTTTTTCTACTGCTGTCGGCCATAACTTTAGCTCCCGATCGCTTATTTATATTAAATTTAGAGGGCGCGCGGTCGCAACTTCTTCCTAAGCAGTCACTCCTCGCTGAATACAGTTTTTTTATCCTGCCTAACTGCTTGGCAAAATCCTATTAGGGCAGACATTCCCAATATTCACAGATGAACCAGGCTGAATCATAATCTCTCAATACTAGCATTCGTTGAACAATCTTTTTTAAATCGATCGGCATTCCAAAAAATCCTGCTTCATCTCCGTCTTAAAACCAACCCGGTTCTCCCCCACAGCATGGGTGTGGCAGGGGGCGCGGGAGACAGTGCTCCGCGCCCCATCTGCTGTATCGCTAAATCGATCGCAAATCAGGATAGCCAGCCAACATATCATCAGCAGTCAGAGTGTCGCCGTTAGCTTGAGGAGTCCACAGCACCTCAACCGCCAGCAACTGCTCGCTCGATACTCCCCCAATTTGGCGCAAAGCTTGGCGCAAATCTTCAGAGTTTTTCACTGCTGGCAATTGCAACTTGCCCTGAGTACCGACAATCACCGTTACCACAATAAATTCACCGGGCTCTGAATTCAAATCAGAACCAACTAGGGCGCCGTTTTCCTGCACAACTGGCAGGTTATTGCTGCTCCCTGCTTGCCGGAGCTGGTTGTTATAATTCGAGAGCGTTTCTTCAGTAAACTTACTGCGTTCTGCCAAAGAAAACTGGTTAAATTTAGCTTCGGCTGCTTCCAAGCGAGTTTGCACAGAGTCAGCGCCCGCGTAAACCCAATATTCAGGATGCCGCAGCATCGCCAGAGTAGATTCTTGCAGCACTTGAGCGCGGCCGATCGCTGTATCGGTATTCGCTTTGCGCGCTAGCGCGTCGAGTTCGGCTTGCAAACCGCGGGCTTCTGCTAGCAAACCAACTTGCAAGCGTGCCACAGATACCGTGGTAGTAGGCGCGCTGTTGCCGAGTTCGTCAGTTGAATCCCCAGCGCGGCGGAAGCTTTGCACGAGGAAATTGGCGATCGAAATAAAAATCAAAATCGAAAACAGGCCGCCAAATCCGCCCCCAAAGCCAAAAAACGGCAGCAAGAATGGGAAACCGAAACCGCCACCAAAACCGCCGCGATAGCCACCACCGTACCCACCAGACGGCGCGTAAGTGCTAGTCGGAGACGAGTAACTGCGCGCCGGAGCTCTAAAAGATCCGCCCCCCATCCGTCCTCCGCTGCGAGCAGCCAGAGCTCCGTCAGCGTTACCGAGGGCTAGCGTCAGTACCAGACCGATCGCAAATAGTGATTTCAAAAGCGGTTTGATCTTTGAAATTAGTTGCTTGTACATAAGACCGTTACTATTCGATACATTTATAATTTACAGTCTATCCTCGCTTATGGGCAGCCCGGTTGCAGGTGTGCAGCGTGCGAGATATCCGTACCAACCGATCCCAGCACCCCGAGAGAAGCAGAAAGGCTAGAGTCCAAAGCTACCGCCTGCCACCTCAGATGACCCATAATTAATTGTCAAAACAATCCTATCTACTGTCCAAAATTCCCTTATTCTCATCCGGCACAAATTCCGTCACCACTTGGCCGCCCGCACCGTCACCTTTGACAATCACAGTTTGATTTTTTAACTCTCCCGCCGCCCTCGGCCCAGTCAAATTAAACACCGGATTTAATTGCTTGTAAACCACATTTCCTTCGGCGTCGAAGGTCTGGTTACTTAAATACCACGTTACGCGATCGGTATTTAATTGAGATTCACGTTTTTCCCCGATTCCTACCACATTTCCCGTCAAATAAAAAATCTTTTTATCTAAATCTCCCCGCCCAGTATCCCCGGTCATCGTCACCTTTTCCACGCGGTGAAAAATCTTCACATGCCCGGGCGATATCACATATTGAGCCGGAAAATTCCAACTCATCAAACTGCTTTCTATTTGCAGCGGCGGGTCTGATGGCATCAATTGAGCGTTTTGGGTTAGCGTGGCAATTTTGGTTTTTAAGTCTACATCTACCTTGTCGGCAAAACCGCTGTCTGTTACTTTTTTATCTTTATATCTGTCAAGTTGAGTCGGTTGGTCGCTGTGTACCTTTTGTTGCTCCACAAACCAAACTAAATGTTCGGTTCGCAATTGCAAAATTGGATCTTTAACATTCGCCACCACAGATCCGAATAACTCCATCCTCTTAGCCCTGCTGAAAATCCGCGCTTCCTTCGCTGAAACAGTCACCTGTTTGTTCTGTCCAGTCAAATTATTGCGAACAACTAAAACATCTTCCTTCGGGCGCCACTCTAACTCATTTCCTCGCAATACCACGCCATTTTTGAGATCGGTAGCGACTATGTTACCTTTGAGAAAAACCTGATTTCCTTCCTGAAATACCTGCCCGGTTTCTCCCTGAATATCATAAATTTCTTTGCCGTCCTGAAACAATTTGCCCACAGGTTTCTGAACGTTAACTATTTTTTGGTCTTTGCTGTAAACCGCATTTTTCGATTTTACTTTCCAGAACGTCTCACCCTTTTCGTTTGCTTGTTCTAGGGTTACTTTGTTCAAAGTTAAAGTGCTATTTGACTGCTGAGCTGTTTTGATATCCTCAGCTAATTTGTTCTTTTGAGTCTCTTGGGGAGCCGCACAAGCATTAATCCCCAAAATCATTGCTGCTAACAATAGCGACATTGATTTTGGGGATTGGAAATTGGTAATTTGGGATTTGAGATTAATCATTGGTAATCGATAACAGGGCATTGGCCAAACAGGGCATTGATAATTGGTAATTGGGCAAACAGGGCATTGATAATTGGTAATTGGCCAAACAGGGCATTGATAATTGGTAATTGGCTAATTAAAAACACTAATCAAAAATCTGTCATACTTGAGCTAAATTTTTAACTTCTAATTTTCAATTATTCAACCCCCATTCCCCATTCCCCATTCCCCATTCCCCATTCCCCATTCCCCATTCCCCATTCCCCATTCCCCATTCCCCATTCCCCATTCCCCATTCCCCATTCCCTATCTGTCGTCGTGTTCGTCCATCAAGCTCAAACCCGACAACGGGCGGTAGGCATAATTAGGACGCGAAGTTTTTTGGATGTCGTCCTTAATCATTTCCAAATCGATATAGCGATCGGCTACATTGATTAAACTGTCACTGGTCATCGATCGCAAACTCACCACCTCAACCCGCACGCCGCGATAGCTCACAGCATCCACAGCATAGGCCAAATCGCCGTCGCCACTGACCAAAACAGCCGTGTCGTAGGATCCCACCAACGCCATCATGTCCACAGCGATTTCTACATCCAAATTCGCCTTCTTAGAACCGTCGGGTAACTGCACCAAATCCTTAGAAATCACGCGATAGCCGTTGCGGCGCATCCACAGCAAAAACCCCTGCTGTTTTTCGTTCGTGCGATCGACACCCGTGTAAAAAAAAGAGCGCAACAGCCGCGATCCCGCAGTTAAACGACACAATAGCTTAGTGTAATCAATCTCAATTCCCAATTGCAAAGCCGCGTAAAAAAGATTAGATCCGTCAATAAAAATTGCCACTCGACCGCGATTTTCCAGAACCTGTTCCGGCGTAAAAAGGTCGTTGCTTTCTATTCTATTCAACATGATTGTTATGCCTCAAATTTTATGAAAGATTGGTAAGGAAATTAAGTGCTAATTCATAATCTGTCATAGCACCCCGATCGCAGGCTGCCGACTATGACGCTACTGTTTCCAGCAGTTCCAGCCGCTTAAACACTGGTTGGGGTTCCCCCAGAGTTTGGTTTGCAGGCAAAGCGCCCCAGGCAGCATGAACTGCAAAAGTCGCTAAACTGTTAACTGCAACCCGATCGTTAAAGTCAATTGAAAAACCTAGCTGCTGATAGATAGCACTGCTGATATTGGGAATAATCGGCGATAAAAGGTAAGATGCTAGTCTAACAGATTCCAGAACAGAATATAGCACTTGTTGAACACTTTCGAGCTGTCCTTGCTTGTACAAACTCCAAGGTGCTTGTACGTCAATAAACTTGTTACCGGCTCGAACTAATGCAAGCACAGCTTCGCAAGCCTTGCTAAAAGCTAACTCTTCGTAAAAACCCGCCACTCGATCGCCCAAATCCAGGCTCATACCCTTGAGAAGGTTGTCGCCGGAAATACTTTCCCCAGACACATTTGGCACGCAGCCACCGCAATATTTGCGAGCCATGTTTAAGGTGCGGTTAAGCAAATTTCCCAAATCATTTGCTAGCTCAGCATTCAATATATTGATAAACCGAGTTTCGTTAAAATCGCCGTCCTCTCCAAATTCAATTTCTTTGAGGAAATAGTAACGAACTGCATCAGCGCCGTATTTATTCACCAATTCGACTGGGTTTAAAGTATTTCCCTCCGTTTTTCCCATTTTTTTGCCGTCTTTGGTCAAAAAACCGTGAGCGAAGACGCGGCCAGGTACGGACATACCCGCGGACATCAGCATTGCCGGCCAATAAACTGCGTGGAAGCGGAGAATATCTTTGCCGATCAAGTGCAGGTCAATCGGCCACCATTTAGATAAAGCATTCTCTAACAATGGGTCGCTGTCCGGATCGAGCAGAGCCGTGATGTATCCCAGCAAAGCGTCAAACCAGACGTAAATGGTGTGGCCCGGATCAACTGGTATTGGCAGGCCCCATTCCAGATTCACCCGAGAAATCGAAAAGTCTTGGAGTCCGGAGTTGACGAAGCTGAGCACTTCGTTACGCCGACTTTCCGGCGCGATAAAGTTGGGACGTTCTGCGTACAATGCCAGCAGTTGGTCTTGATAGCGCGACAGGCGGAAAAAGTAATTTTCTTCGTCGCGCCACTCCACTTCCTTGCTGGTGTGGACGGAACAGCGATTTCCGGGGAGCAAATCGCGTTCATCTTTGAATTCTTCGCAGGAGACGCAGTACCAGCCTTGTTGCTGGTTCAAGTAGATATCGCCGGAGTTCCAGACGCGCTGGAAAAATTCTTTGACAATGTACTCGTGGCGTCGCGAAGTTGTGCGGATAAAGCGATCGTAATGGATAGAGAGTTGCTCCCACAGCGCCTCAAACCCGGGAACTACTAAATCGCAGTGAGCTTGGGGCGATCGTCCCAAACTGCTTGCCGTGCGCTGAATTTTCTGCCCGTGTTCGTCGGTTCCGGTAACCAACAACACTGATTTGCCCCGCAGCCGCTCAAATCTGGCTAGGGCATCGGCTGCCATAGTCGTGTAAGCGCTGCCAACGTGAGGCAAATCATTGACATAATACAGAGGCGTTGTTATGGCAAAGGTATTCTTAGTTATATCGGTCGATTTCATTGAATGGTAAAAGAAAATTCCCTAAATTTAATTTCGATCTTAACTCAGCGCTTCAATCTTTTCTGGAGTGGCATTCAAGCCAAAATTGCTGCAACTTGTGGGCAATTGTTTAACCCGGGCTATTCCCAAAAGAAATATAGCTTTCCTCTCAAGACTAATCTTTTTTAGATCTTTTTGACGAACTCTCTAAAATGTCTTAAGATTTTGATATTTTGCTGCCTTGGGGGCCCATAGAAGTGCAGATCCCGGGTCTTCAATTCATTTCTCGCAGGCACTATCCTGGAGTGCGCGGGATCGCCAACTGGATAGTGCCGACAAAACTCCTTGCTTAGCTTGCTGAAAGCAACCGAGCGACTGGCGCTCCGCCAGCGCTTCCTGTAAATGGGCGATCGGGGTTCACTGGCTGTGTCAAACCCGATCGCCCGCAACTCCTGCCAGTTTCCGAGTTACTCGTAGAAGCAGCAACCGGGTTGTTTGCGAAAATCTCTATTGAACGATGCTTTGGTTTCGTTTTTGAAGAGGGCGAAGCATGACCGCATATAAGTTATTAGTTATAATCTTATATTCACTGCGGTCATGCTTCGCCCCTACAAACATATTTGCCTTGCACAGGTCGCTGCACCCAAGCAAATGTTTATTGACAAAAAAATGGTTTTTTTAATGTTGCCACTACATCCGGCAAACACAATTAAACCCCAAGCCAGTTAGGCTTGGGGCTATCTAAATTATGGTAAATATAACAATATGTTATCCTTCGGGAAAATTCACTCGATTTCCGCCAATAGCTTCGGACAAATAATCCGCCGCAGCTTCCACCACCGCGATCGCATTTTCGTAAACCATCCGCGTCGGTCCCAAAACCCCAACACTACCCACTGGCATTGATCCCCGGCGGTAAGTCGAAGAAATCAGAGTACAGCCGCGAATTGGTTCTAACGAATTTTCTGAACCAATACGCACCGTTACCCGTTTCCCAGGCGAGTCCAAATCAGGCGATTCAAAAATCAAAGGCCAAAGCAGTTCCTGTTCTTGTTCGAGCAGTTGCACCAGGGTTTGAACTTGCTGCAACTGCGAAAACTCTGGCAAGCGCAGCGCTTCTGCCAAACCGCCGATCAGAATCCGCGTGTAGGTTGGATTGCTTTGACGGCTGCTCAATGCAGCCAGCATGGTTTCCATCCACTCCGCGTACAGTTCAAAGTCCCGGTCTAACTCGCTCCAGTCTACAGCGGAGAGTTCCGAGAGCGATCGCCCGCGTAACTTGCTGTTCAAAAAATTTGACAAAATCTGCAATTCGCGATCGACAATTTCAACATCAGGCCAATTACCTTCTGCGCCCTTCGGCAACTGTACTAACACCGAATGAGTTTCGTAGGCATCCGTCACCACGATCAGCATCACCTTACCCGCCTCTAGCTGCACCAGTTGCAAGTGTCGCAAGCAAGCCATATTGGTTTGCGGTATGGTAATCATGGCAATATAACCGCTGATCGTTGCCAGAATTTTAGCAGCGCCGCGGAGTGCCCCATCCATGCGCCCATCCGACCAATTGAGTTGATCCAGTACCTGTTCCACCTTACGGGCCAGCGTATCAGATGGCTGAATCAACTGGTCTACGTAAATTCTGTAGCCGGAGTCAGAGGGGACTCGTCCGGCAGAAGTGTGGGGCTGATATAGCAGTCCAGCTTTTTCAAGAGTCCCCATCGCATTGCGAATGGTAGCTGGGCTGACGCTGAGGTTGTATTCGTCAACCAAAGCTTTTGAGCCAACGGGTTCCGCTGTTGCTATGTAGTGGCGAACCGTTGCCCAAAGGATGTGTTGTTGCCGATCGGTGAGGTTAACGCGCACAAATAATATTTAAGCAGAGTAAGATTTTAGAGTTGAAAGCCATTGAAAAGCTCTGTCCGAAAAGGGCGATCGGACAGACTTATCTACTTAAACATAACAGATTTTAGGTTAAGGAAGAAGTCAGTTGTTACTGGTTATTGGTTATTGGTTATTGGTTATTGGTTATTGGTTATTGGTTATTGGTTATTGGTTATTGGTTATTGGTAAGTTCTAATGCCCCATGCCCCATGCCCTGGGAAGGCCCATGCCCCATGCCCCATGCCCCATGCCCTTTAAGTGTGTTCTTTCAGAATATTTTGTAGGTAACTAGCCACTGCATCTGGCTGTTCCACCATTGCCAAATGGCCGCAATCGGGAAGCTGAAGCACATTTTCGCCACAACCTTGGAACATCCAGTGAAAGCTAGCCAAATGCAGCACGTATTTTGGTTCCATAATTTTGTCTTTAGTGCCGGCAATAAAATACACAGGCTGCTTGAGTCGGGACACTATTTGCGGCAACAGGTGAATCTCGGCTTCTGTGGTGGAGTCCAACAAAGCCCCCAAAGCTGCATCTGGATGGGCTGCCACGAAATCTCTCAAGCGCTGCCGTCCCCACGATCGCCCGATCGAGCGATCGACAGAATCGCGGGCAAACACCAAATCTGCTAGTGGCAAATGAGGCAGCCAGCGGGGACGCATTTTTACTAGCTGTGTGCCGACGGCTCGAAATCGCTCGAATTCTTCCTTTAGATAGATGCCGCCGCCTGCATTAATACAGAGAACACCTTTAATACGATCGCACAATTGGCTGGCTCCCCAAAGAGCGATCGTACCGCCGAGAGAGTGTCCCACCAGCCAAGCACTAGAAATATCCAGTTTTTTGAGTAAAATTTCCAAATCGCGAGCGTAGGCTGCGGGAGTGTAGGAACTTAGCGATTCTCCTCGCTCGCGACTATCATCGCCGTCGGATTGAGAATCGCCAAACCCTCGCAAATCGTAAGTCAGGCACTGATAGCTGGGTGCCAAGCGATCGGTCAGAGGTTGCCAGTAGCGGCGGCTTAACAGCCAGCCGTGGACAAATACCAGAACCGGGGAAGTTGGAGTGGGAGCCGTCAAATCGCAAGCGTGCCGAACCCCTAGGATGTCGATGGTTGCCATAATTTTATCCTATCGCGAAATCAAGACAGAGGGATCGGCAGTTACACTCCGGGCGATCGGCTCAGTTTAACTTTCTCTCGATGAATATCAGGTTTTGAGCAAAAACCCAGTTTCTGAACGCAAGAGAAATGGAAGTCGGAAGTAGAAATCACAAAGAAGTAATAAAATCAAGGGTTTCAGGAATTAAGAACGTCCTTAAGCTCGATCTGATAGCTCCGAAACGTTGTTGTGATAAACCGGCTTTCACCAGCGTCAGGCGCTATTCCTAAAACCGCTCGCCCAACAATCTTTGTCGCACCCCCTCAGCGATTTTCTGCCCCAGATACTCAGGAATCAAACTTTCATTGGGGCCCAACAAGTAGAGAATCAAGCGAGTTCGCCCCCGCCAAACCAATAAATTTGCATTTACCACCAACAAATCCTCTTGCCAGATGGCATACATAACTTTGTAAAAAAGTCCAGGCTGGTTGTCTGCTTCAATCAGCAAAGCCGGCAAGTGGAAAACCGGATCGACGTAAAATTCAGTAGCCACATCCTCCAAACCCGCGTCTAAATTAAATTCCACAGCCAACATCTCTTCCACCTCAAAATGCCCCGCCAAGGCCTCTCGAACCGCCCTACAGACGTTTTCGGCTGTTTTATCTGCCAGTACCTTGCCACCGCGAGATACCACCAATTTGATAAATACCAGCATCGGCGGGTAAATTTGACCGTAGAGACTGAGACTGTGAATCGTCAGCCCGTAGGCAGCCAGCACACCGAAAATGTCGCTCAGTAGAAAAGACTGGTTCCGGTAAGCAAAATGCAGGGCACTTTTGTTACCTTCGGCTCTTATTTCGATGACGGCTTGCCGAGTTTTGTAAAGTTGGTAAGCTAATTTGAGGTTTTGCAGTTGGATTTCGCTGCTGACAAATTGCTCGTAAAACTGTGGAAACGCTCGGTTAAAGCGCTTGAGAAGTTCTAGTGTAGATGGTTTTAAACCCGAAGCCATAATTGAGGGGAAGGTGCGGGAGATATACTAGGTATTGACTGATACATTTACGCGACACTTGCCCGGCTATTACCGGACAAAGTAACGAGAGCACTATCACCCTCATAGGAGATAGAGGCGGTATCCCGCAAAGCTTTCAGTAATATACCAAAAGCGCCATTGTAATCTCGTGGGATTGAACAGCCACATTCAGGACAAGTAAACACTTTAGAACCACCTAGCTTTTGATGTACGTGACCGCAATGGGTACAAGTTTTAGACGTGTATTCTTCAGTGACATCAATCACATTGACATTTCTAACATTTGCCTGATGTTTGATGGTTTGTTTGAATCTGTAATGCGCCCATGTCAACATGGCTCTAGCAGTTTTTGAACGAATCTTTCTTCGTGCTTTGGCGACCATTTGGGAAGACTCAAAAGTCGGAAGAAATATGACTCTATAGTTGCTAGTTAAATAGCAAGCGGTTTGTTTCTGGCATTCGTCTACTAAATTACGAATGCGTATTCTCATACGGTGAGCCGCTTGTCTCATTCGTTTTCGGCGCTGTTTCGTAGCTTGAGACATTCGGCTCATTAGGTTATCTAGGTGTTGACAGAGACGAGCTATTCGCCCCATGTCACCACCTCCAAACTCAAGGAATTTATTGCCATCAAACCCGGTCATAAATGTTCTTACGCCGGGATCTAATGCAATAATTCCTGTTGCGTCCGTAGGCTCTGCGGTAACTGACAGAGGAAACACTGCAAACCAACGACCCTTGCAGTATACCAACTGAGTACCTCGATCGCACTCAGGAATTATCTCAGAAGTATGATAGGTTAATCCTTTGGTTAAGGAAGGATACCAAGTGCCTTTTTTGAAGTTTGAATCGTTAAACTTTATGGTTTGAGAGTAATCTCTGATGCTACGGAACTTGGCGTCTGAACTTGCCTTAAATGCTCGGTGAGCATCAAAAATAGCATTCTGTCTGATATGACAAGGCGTTTCTTTTACCCATTCTGGTAAATCGCCTCGCATAACTTCGTTACGCAACTGCAACTTACTTAAGGGCTTTTTGCGCTGCATTGCTATTGCTTGGTTGAAACAATAACGACAGGCTGCTAGCCATTTACGCCAGACTTTATTTAATTCCTGACTGGGATAAATCCTGAGCTTGTGAGATTTGAGTTTTATACTGTCGCCGTCCGTACAATCTACTACTCGATCGGTGGAGGACTGCAAGCACGTCTTCAAGCATTTTTTGTTCTGGACTAAGGTTTGTTTTACCCGGTACCAGGAGTTTACACCAGTTTTGCTCGCTGTTCCATTGGCATTGGTCAAAGCCTCTTCTTGCCAATCGGTTTTTGTGGGCAACGACAACCATTCGGACATCTCATGAGAAAATTCGTTCCAATAGGGGAAGAAGCTTTTGGATTTTTCACTGGCTTTGTTCCCAACATCGGAGATTTCTTTCGTTGACTCCAAGGATGAATGATGGTGAGAGTGGGACGTACTTGACAATAGTTTTTTCCTCAACTCTTGTTTGATTGTATCAGATTGTCCCGTAATGTCCGGCAAATTTGTTATTTAGTTAGTCCTCCCATGCCTTATGGCAATGGGATTTTCGATTTGACGATTCGACTTAAATTTCGCCCGTCTCCTCACTAAAAACAAAAATCAAATCTGTCTGGGAATATCTAACTAGAATGTCACGGTTGTGCCATTCCATTAGCATTTTCCACCAAGTATATGAGTTCCGACGCGATCGGCGGTACTCAAAAGAAGCAATTCCTAAAATGCCTCTGTCCTGGTTGGGCAACAAATTTTACCTTAACACTGGGTTGTCCTGGCACAGGCTAGGAGAACAGTTCTACCAAACTTGACGAGAAGCAAAAAAGCACAGAGTCAATGTTGGACGACAAATCCCTGTTTTCGGCGTAAGATGAGTGTACCGTAAACTGTTCCTCAAGAGGCTACCCGCAGTTCATCCCACGCCGATCGGAGTGGGTTTATCTATCGGGCTCTCTTTCACGTCGTCCAACTTCTACTACCTTAACCGCGCCTGCATGGGTTTTTGGAAAAACTTATTTAGTAGTTCTGAGTCTGCCTCTGTACCCCAAACAGCGGAATTTGAGGAAGATGTGGCTCTTGGGTTAGGCGATCCGCTTTCCCCAATGTTTCGCAAACCCGCCAGCGGCAACGCTCGCATCTTTTTTAGTTGCGATCGGGACATTGACCTCTACGAACTCGAAGAACTTTGTAATGCAGTGGGTTGGTCCCGCCGTCCCCTGCGTAAAGTCAAAAAAGCTATTGTGCACAGCTTCCTAGTCGTCTCTATGTGGGAGATACGGGGCAGCCAGCGACGGCTGGTCGGTTTCGCCAGAGCGACTTCAGACCATGCTTTTAATGCCACGCTTTGGGATGTGGTAGTTCATCCTGATTACCAGGGTAAAGGCATGGGCAAGGCACTGATGAAATACATCATTAAAAAACTCCGCAGTGAAGACATCAGCAACATTACCTTATTTGCTGACCCTCAGGTGGTGGATTTTTACCGAAATTTGGGCTTTATGTCCGATCCAGAGGGCATTAAAGGTATGTTTTGGTATCCAGATTAGCTCGTCCGGTGGAGGTCAGCATTGATTTGTTGAATAAATCCAATATTCAAGCTGTCAAACACCTCACAAGCCTGTGGGCTGCGGTCAGTTACGCTTTTATGTATCCCCGCAGCTTGTCAAGCCCCACAACCTTAAAAAAACTTCGACGTAGCTGCATCGAAAGCTAAAATTAAAAAAAAGCTTGACAAGCAGGTGGTTTTCTGCGTTAATGGTTAAGAGATAGCCAATACACCGGGATGTAGCGCAGCTTGGTAGCGCGCCTGCTTTGGGAGCAGGATGTCGCAGGTTCAAATCCTGTCATCCCGATCGCACAATTTTAAATAATAGATTCAAGCACAAACTGCGGCTGAGGTTTACATTTGTTGAAAATGCCAACCGATTGAGGTAGTTTTTGCCGATCGTGTCAAGGAGCCAGTCTTTGCGTTAATGTGTTTCAGGATCGCTCGGGAGTGGAAAAACATGAAATCATTAGTTCGTTTAGGCGCAATATTGGGGATTGTGGGCTGCACTCTGCTCGGCCCCTCGCCCATTGCCAAGATGTCTGCACTCGCATTGCCAGTGCCACAAGTTGTAGAAAAGTTAAGCCCGGTGCCGGTATTTACGATTACAGACGGTCAGAATGCGTTCTTCATCACTACTGTTCCCAAGCAAGGTCAGGGTCAAACTGGTAATGCTTCGGTAGCCAGAATTTTCATCAGCCAGAAAGATGCTCAAGCTTTTGTCGATCAACTGAAAACGGGAAATCCTCAGTTGGCGGCTTCGGCGCGCGTGACACCGGTGTCACTGGGGGAAATTTATCGGCTGGCTCAAGAAAATAAAGGCAAGCCGGATCAGGTGCTGTTTGCTTTTATTCCAGCAGCGCAGCAGGTACAGTCGGCGAAAACTATTCTTCAGCAGACTGGGCAACAAGTTAACGAGTTAAACGGTGTACCTCTGTTTTTGGCGAGAGGTGGCCCGGAAAATGGTTATCTGACGATTCAACGGGGCGGTAAAGAAGAGCTTCCTCTGTTTTTTAATAAGGAGGACTTGCAGGAAATGGTCGAACGTTTTAAGCAGCAGCAGCCGAACGTGACTGCCACAATCAAGATTGAGGTGGCGAACTTGGAGAGGATTTTGGAGGCTTTGGGTACTGAAAATGACCCGTCTTTGAGCCAAATGATTTTAATTCCGTCGCGGGAATCATTAGAATATCTGCGATCGCGCCAACCGGCTGGTGCTGGCCAAAATCCACAGGCTGCTCCATCTCCAGCTCGATCGGCTCCATCTCCAGCTCCAGCTCGACCGGCTCGCTAATAGTCATTAGTCATTAGTCATTGGTCATTGGTCATTAGTCATTGGTCATTGGTCATTAGTCATTGGTCATTGGTCATTGGTCATTAGTCATTGGTCATTAGTCATTAGTTACAGACAAGATATACTCAAAAATTGGTTTCATGTGCTACATAATTAGGTTTTGCGTTCGGGACTAAGTTGGTAGGTTGGATTGTTGCATTTCTCGACTCAACCTACTATTTATCAATTACCAATTACCAATTACCAATTACCAATTACCAATTACCAATTACCAATTACCAATTACCAATTACCAATTACCAATTCCCAATTACCAATTCCCAATTCCCAATTCCCAATTCCCAATTCCCAATTCCCAATTCCCAATTCCCAATTCCCAATTCCCAATTCCCAATTACCAATTCCCCATTCCCCATTCCCCATTCCCCATTCCCCATTCCCAAAAAGTCTTATGTTTGTTTCCGGTTTAGAGCTTTGGCAGTGGGTGAATCAAGCTAAGATTGATGCGATCGCCTCTGAGATTCCCCAAGTAGAACTCGACTGGCTGCTGCAAGAGCTGGCAGGTTTGGATAAGTTGGCTCTGCGTTTGGAGTCGTTTAAAGATTTGCCAAAAGTTCAATTAAAGTTGTCTGTATCAGAACTCGATCGACTTTGGCAGCGACGGTTGCAGGAACGGGTGCCGGTGCAGTATTTAACGGGAGTTGCACATTGGCGGGATTTTTCGCTGAAAGTAACGCCGGCGGTGCTAATTCCTCGTCCTGAAACGGAATTGCTGATCGATTTGGCTGTGGATGCTATGAAAAGCCATTCAGTGAATCCAACATCGGATTGGGTGGATTTGGGAACGGGTAGCGGGGCGATCGCGATCGGCTTGGCTTGTGCGTTGAAAAATACTACGATTCATGCAGTAGATTGCAGTTCGGAAGCTTTGGCAGTTGCTCGACTGAATGCTGAAAATTTAGGCTTTGGATCGCGAATTAATTTTTATCAAGGTTTGTGGTGGCAACCGCTAGAATTTCTCAAGGGTAAAGTTAGTGGCATGGTGTCTAACCCGCCTTACATTCCCAGCAGCACGGTGCTGACTCTGCAACCGGAAGTTTTGAAGCACGAACCTCACCTGGCTTTAGATGGCGGTTTAGACGGGTTAGATTGCATCCGGCATTTGGTAGAAACGGCTCCCGATTATTTAGAATCTGGGGGAGTTTGGTTGGTTGAGATGATGGCGGGACAAGAAACGGCGGTGGCTGATATGCTACAAAGTCACGGGAGTTACGGTGAAGTTCAGATATTTTCGGATTTGGCAGGAATCGATCGCTTTGCTTTAGCCTATCGTCTTTAGATTCCAAAAATATGCTGCAATTCTAAAATAGACTTGCATGGGATTTATTCGCTCTCCGATCTTGAAATTATCTGCGTCGATCTGTGTTGATCTGCTTGACATCTGTGGTTAACTTATCAATCAAAGATTTATGCAAAATCTAAAATCTAAAACCTAAAATCTACAATCTAAAATCGGATGACTCAAGTTTCGATCGCCTCCTTGATTCAAGGGGCAATTTCAGGAGATTATATTGTCAGCTTTCCTACCGATACTGTACCCGCTTTGGCGACGCGGCCCGATCGCGCGGAGTTGATTTTTGCAGCTAAAGGGCGCCGTCAAGACAAACCGCTGATTTTGATGGCTGCATCGGCTGAGGCTTTGTGGCCTTACGTGCAGGGGAGTCCAGCAGAGTTCAATTTGTGGCAGCAAATGGCCGCATCCTATTGGCCTGGGGCGTTAACTTTGGTGCTGCCGGCTTCGCCACTGGTGCCGGCTGCCATGAATGCGATCGATCGCACTACGATCGGAGTACGAGTGCCTAACTTTCCCCTTGCACTCCAGATTTTAGGGCAGACAGGCCCTTTGGCAACTACCAGTGCTAATTTATCAGGCCAAGCGCCTCTAGAGTCGGTGGCAGAAATTGAGGCACAGTTTCCCGAAGTTTTGACATTAGTTGCTACTGAATTAGCAACAGCGCCAACCGCACCGACGGCTTCGAGTTTGCCTTCGACTGTGGCTAAATGGACTGGTGGCGGTTGGGAAATATTGCGACAAGGCGCGATCGAGCTAGAATGCTAAAAGCTAAACTCCTAGGCAAAGTAATATGGCGCCGATCGGCTGGAGCGACTTGATATATTTAGGTATGGGACTCGGACTGGGTTTCGGAAGCAGTTTGATTTGGCGCAGGCAGCAAAAAAGCTCGCAACAGCCAGAACCTGCTCCCTATGTGCCTCCAACTCCTCAAGAAAATGATTTAGAGAAGTTTGATGCCCTTTCCGATCAACTGAAGCAAACTCAATTGGCTTATCAGATGGCATCGGAGATGAGTCTATTTAAGGCGGGCTTTTTGGCTCGAACTTCTCACGAGTTGCGATCGCCCCTGAGCACTATGATTGGTACGCTCCAATTAATTCTGTCGGATTTGTGCGACGATCCTGCTGAGGAGCGAGAGTTTGTCGAACAAGCTCACGTTGCAGCACTCAAGCTGGTGAAATTGATAGATGAAATTATCTCTGTTGCTAAAACTGAACACGGCACTGACACGATGGATATTGAGCCGATTCAGTTAGCTAAGGTTTTTGATGAAATTGATGATTTAACTTACTTACAAGCTGCTAATCGCAGCATTCGTCTGGAGATATTGCCACCCGATCCGGGCATTTATGTATTGGCAGATTTGCCGAGGTTTAGGCAAGTTTTAGTCAATTTGATAGATACTGCTATTGCTCAGATGGAGGAGGGAAGTATTTCTGTTTCTGCACATTCTTCGCCGGAATCTGGATGCGTTCATATTTGGGTGGACGATCAGCGCTCGGTTAGTGCTTGGAGCGAATCTTGGGATTTGCTGAAGCATGATTTGGAGTCGGATGCTACTAAGAGCAGCGATAATTCTCACGTCTCTTCTGGCATGAGGTTGTTGATGAATCAGACACTTTTAACTTTGATGAAGGGAAAGTTGGAAGTTTTGGCTGTGCCTTCTGAGTCGGAAGAGTCCAATTTTAACCGCACTCAATGTTCTATTCCTTTGGCAACTTTGTGATCGAGGAAGTTCGGCAACTGACTTTGTAACTGATTAATATCCATTCCGGCTTTGCCGAAATAATATAGAGGACACGGCAGTGCCGTGTCCCTACCGCGATCGATGGTAGGGAAACGACACTGCCGTGTCCTCCGTTTATATCATTCCGATCCTAACGGATTTGAGATAACTATCGCTCAATTAATTGTAGGAAAACGACTGTCTTGTGGCTGATTGTGGATAATAATTAATAAGTAGTAAGGTGCGCTGCGGCGCACCTACATTTTATAGATTTGGGTGGGACTTTTGTGCTGGTTTAGCAAATAGCAGTTAGCAATTCGCCTTTGCTAATTTCTAATTCGATATTCTCTTCTAAAAGCTGATTTTCAAGTACCATTGTAGTGCTGGCGTTATGCTGAAAACCGATGCGCTCGTAGAAGCTTTGTTTGTAAGTTGTCATCAGGTAAACTCGCTCTACTCGGCACATCCGAGGGTGACTCAAGACAGTTTGCACTAATTTGCGGCCGAGTCCTGCACCTTGGTAATCTGGATGAATGGCGACATCCCAGATGGTGGCTCGATAGATGCCGTCTGAGGTGGCTCTGGCAAAGCCGATCGCCTGCGGGCCATCCCAAACTGTCACAACTGGTTCGCTGTTGGCGATCGCAATTTCCCAATCTTCTATCTTGCGCGCCCTCGCCCAAAAGGCGGCGGCTTTAAATAGTTCTTGGATTTGTACTATGTCAACGCGATCGCGACTTGTGCAAAATTGAATCTGACTGGAATCCCTAGTCGTTGATGTCATGCTCAATGTGCCTGTAAGTTTTATCTAAACTGTGTTACTTTTACTGTCTTGCAGGAGTGAAAGTTAATTTTGCTTGGGAACGATCGATGATTGAATTCCCGATTTACAAAACTATTTTTATTTATACACAAAACGCAACTAATTTCCGTAATTATTAATACTTTTTTGTATAAAGATTAGACGGCGGTTGAAACCGCTTCTAGACAAGTGAAGTCCGCCTCCGCGGACTAAAGAAGATCGCGTAATTTGTACCTCCTTGTCTTCAACCCGCGGAGGTGGGTTTTGTGTGTATAGACGCGGTTTCAACCGCCCAGTATTCCTAAAGAAGATCGCGTAATTTTTACCTCCTTGTCTTCAACCCGCGGAGGCGGGTTTTGTTTGTATAGACGCGGTTTCAACCGCCCGGTATGCCGAACCCAAACATATTGGGGCATCACGAATGTCTCAGTTTTGCAGCCAGCGGGCGGCATCTTTGGCGTGATAAGTCAAAATCAAATCGGTACCAGCACGCTTGAATCCTGTCAAAGTTTCCATTACCACTCTTTCTTCATCAATCCAACCGTTGAGGGCGGCGGCTTTCACCATCGCGTATTCTCCAGAAACGTTGTAAGCAGCAACTGGCAAATTAGTGGCTTCCTTGACGCGCCAGATAATGTCCATGTACGCTAAAGCGGGTTTAACCATTAGCATATCCGCACCTTCAGCAATGTCCAGAGCAATTTCTTTGAGAGCTTCCCGGCCATTTCCTGGATCCATTTGATAGGTGCGCCGATCGCCAAATTGCGGAGCCGAATCCGCCGCATCCCGGAACGGGCCATAATAAGCTGAGGCATATTTTGCCGCGTAGGACATGATGGGAAGATCTTCAAATCCAGCCGAGTCCAATCCTTCGCGAATTGCTCCCACAAAACCATCCATCATTCCCGAAGGTGCAATAATATCTGCACCAGCTTGAGCTTGAGCAACGGCTGTTTTTTTCAGCAATTCTAGCGTCGGATCGTTCAAAACTCGGCCGCTTAAATCTCCGACTTCCAAATAGCCACAGTGACCGTGACTCGTATATTCGCACAGACAAGTATCGACCATAACAATTAAATCTGGTACGGCTGCTTTAACTGCTGCCGTCGCTTTTTGGACGATGCCACAATCGTGCCAAGCACCTGTCGCGTCTGTATCTTTGTCTGCGGGAATGCCGAATAAAATAATCGCGGGAATACCGAGATCGTAAACTTCTTTTGCTTCTTCTACGATTTTGTCTACCGATAGCTGGTAAACTCCGGGCATCGATCTGACTTCTTTGGCAAAAGCTTCCCCTGGTACGGCAAATAGGGGGTAAATTAAGTCGCTGGTTGTCAAGATATTTTCGCGTACCATCCGGCGGAGTTGGGGATGGTTGCGGAGGCGGCGGGGGCGGTGAGTTGGAAACATAATGTTTTTTTACGGTAGATTAAAGTCCGGATTTCTGGAATTAGCGACATTTGTTTAAAAGTCTAAAGCTTATTGTTGGTCGATCGCTCTCAAGCTACGTAAAGTTCTGTAAAACTCGTGATGTCCGTGGTTCGCAGTTAGGACTTGAGGCCAATGGCATTAAAAATCATCGCATCAAAAGCTGTAAGGTAACAGCTAAATCTATCGTGGCCTGACAAAGCCAAATATCTCTCTGGGCCAGAACTCGGGCGCCATCTTCTGGTATGGGGGCGTACAGGAAATTTAACGCCAAACTCGTCTTAAATTCAACACAAATCCCGGCAATACGTCTTCACCCGATAACTCGGTTGGATTAACCAGCCCAATCTCGCACCATTGTCAATATATTCTCGCATCTTTGTTTGGAGGGTGGAGAGACTGTCAGATGCCGATCGCAATTCTACTACAAAGTCGGGACATAGGGGAACGAAGCCTTTTCGTTCTTTTGCAGTTAGTGCTTCCCAGCGAGCTCGACTCACCCAAGAAGCATCGGGAGAACGGGTTGCACCGTTAGGAAGGATGAATCCTCCCGAAGAGTCAAAGCCTTCTCCTAAATCTTCGTGTGTTTCGCACCAGTTGCCGAGTTGCCCGCTGATGCTGAGGTTGCGGCTACTGGATTCGCCTCCTGTGGGTGGATTCACTATTAATTCTCCTTGTGCGGTTCTTTCTAATCTCAAGTCGGGATTTGCGAATACTAAGGCCTCGAATTGGTCGCCGGTGACGGTTAGGGCGATCGAATTCGGCACTTCTAGAGATATGGTTTCTAGTTGAGTAAATGTTTGTACCATAGCAACTTCTCCGTAAATTTAACCCCAAACTCGCCTTAAATTCAACACAAATCCTGGCAATACATCCTCTCCCGACAACTCGGTTGGATTAATTAATATTAACCAGCCCAATCTCGCACCATTGTCAATATATTCTCGCATCTTTGTTTGGAGGGTGGAGAGACTGTCAGATGCCGATCGCAATTCTACTACAAAGTCCGGACATAGGGGAACGAAGCCTTTTCGCTGTTTGGGTGTCAAGGCTTCGAGGCGTTCTCGACTCACCCAGGAAGCGTCGGGAGAACGGTTAGCACCGTTAGGAAGGATGAATCCTCCCGAAGAGTCAAAACCCGATCCTAAATCCTCGTTGTCATCGCACCAGCGAGCAAGTTGCCCGGTAATGTTGAAATTCCTTTCGCTGGATTCTCCGCCGGTGGGTGGATTCACTATTAATTCTCCTTCTGTGGTTCTTTCTAATCTTAAGTCGGGATTTGCCAATGCTAGGGCCTCGAATTGCTCGCAACTTACAAGCAGGGCGATCGAATTCGGCACTTCTAGAGATATGGTTTCTGGTTGAGTAAATGTTTGTACCATATTCAATTGCAGCCTTTTTTGGGTAAAAATTGGTAACAAAAAAACTATTGTGTAGGGTGCGTCGCTATGAGCTTTTCAAGCTGATGTGCAAATTATCAATAGCGACGCACCCTACGGTTTCCATAGGTTTGTAGTGAGGACTTCAGTCCGCATCAAAGAGAGGACTGAAGTCCTAACTACGAACCATTTTTTACAACTGACCAAAACCTTTTTTAGGCTTGTTTTTTTTCTTTTTCTTCTGGCCGCCCATTCCCTGCATTCCTTGCATTCCCGGCATTCCCGGCATTCCCGGCAATCCTCCCATTCCTGTAAAGTTACCTTGACTCATTTGCTGCATCATGGTACGCATTTTTTGGAAGTCACTAACGAGTTTTGTTACGTCGTTTTCTGCGTAGCCTGCGCCTTTTCCGATGCGGCGGCGGCGGGATGGAGAACTTGCTAAAAGTTCGGGATTGCGGCGTTCTTCAGTTGTCATGGAATTAATCATGGCTTCGGTGCGTTTTAATTGCACTTCTCCCTGCCGCATTTGTTCATCGGTGAGTTTGTTCATCCCCGGAATCATTTTCATGATGCCGCCTAGGGAACCCATATTTTTTAGTAGTCTGGTTTGCTTGAGAAAGTCGGTAAAGTCAAACTTTGCCGTGAGCATTTTCTCTTGCATTTTTTCGGCATCGGCGATGTCGAATTCTTCTTGAGCTCTTTCGACTAGCGTCAAGACATCGCCCATACCAAGAATTCTCGATGCCATGCGATCGGGATAAAATGGTTGCAATGCTTCCACTTTTTCACCAACGCCGACAAATTTAATTGGCGCGCCGGATATTTGCCGCACTGATAGCGCTGCACCGCCGCGACTGTCGCCGTCTAATTTGGTTAAGATGGCGCCGGTAATGCCGATTTGGTCGTGAAAAGTGCGGGTTAAATTCGCTGCTTCTTGGCCGGTCATGGCATCAACAACTAACAGCGTTTCGTGGGGTTGTACTGTTTGTTTGATGCGAAGCAATTCGGCCATCATGTCTTGGTCGATTTGCAGGCGGCCTGCTGTATCGACGATGATTGTATCGACGCCTAGTTGTTTGCCATGTTCGATGCCTTGGCGGGCAATTTCTACGGGGTCAGTATCTGTACCTAATTCAAATACTGGTACGTCGATTTGTTTGCCGAGAGTCAGCAATTGGTCGATCGCCGCTGGTCGATAAATGTCGGTGGCGACTAGCAGTGCGGTAAGATTTTGCTTGCGGAGGTGCAGCGCTAGTTTGGCGGTGGCTGTGGTTTTCCCGGTTCCTTGCAAACCGGCCATCAGGATGACTGTGGGCCCGGATTCGGCGGTGGCGAGGGGTACGTTGGTTTCCCCCATGACGCGGACGAGTTCGTCGTGGACGATTTTGATGAATTGTTGGTCGGGACGGACGCCTGAAACGACTTCTGCGCCTTGTGCTTTGGCCGCTACCTCTGAGATGAAGTTTTTGACGACTTGGAGGTTGACATCGGCTTCCAGGAGGGCGCGGCGGACTTCTTTGAGCGCGTCTTGGATGTTGCTCTCGGAGATTTTATTTTGTCCGCGCAGTTTTTTCCAGGTGGATTCGAGTCGATCGGCAAGGGCTTCAAACATAGGGCATTGTTGGCTAGTCAGTCTTTTTCATTTTAGGGCTAAATGGGGCTTTTTGGATTAATGTTTTGCTAAAAGTTAGATTTTTTATTTTTTAACCGCTGATGAACGCGGATTAACGCTGAAACTACTTCAAATTCATGTAGTAGGGTACGTTTGTCCAAACCCTACTTTCTGGAATATGATTAAAGTATTTTCGTCGCCTAGCCACAATTTTAATGTCTGTTTATGCCCAAAAAGATTCGAGAACTCAAAAGCCTGCTGCTAAAAGCTGGGTTTACTTATCGTTCGGCAAAAGGCAGCCATACAAGATGGGTTCATCCTTTACTACCTACTGAACCAATTACCATTGCTGGCAATGATGGCGATGATGCGAAACTGTATTTAGAGAGAGAAGTTAATCGAAAACTTGGAATATTGAAAGCAATTGAAGAAGAGGAACCTGAATCATGAAATTACCTTATATAATTGTTATTCAATGGTCGGATGAAGATAACTGCTATCTAGTTCACTTACCTGATTTTCCATCTCAGCAGTTCCACACTCATGGAGATACCTACGAAGCCGCTTTGCAGAATGCAGTAGAGGTATTAGAGCTTTTAGTTGAAGAATATCAGGTAGATGGTAAATCTCTCCCAGAACCTAAAACTTTAGTAGAAAATTTGCTGTTTGCTTGAATATAGATTTGAAGAGATCGCCATTCCCCAAAAATAGGCGATCGCTCTTTTATGTAGAAGGGCGATCGTTGTTATTGATTTTTTTATTTTTTAACCGCTGATGAACGCAGATTAACGCTGATGTGTTTGGATGTTTTACAGTTATAACCTCGCTATCAACTGTTTGCTGTCAACTGTCAACTATCAACTGCCTGCCCTGAGCGTAGCCGAATGGTCAACTGTCAACTGTCAACTGTCAACTGTCAACTGTTTAAGTATTCTGCGATCGCCCGTTGGAGTGTAAATAGGGTTCGATCGCCCTTTTGGACTTTTTCGATTAATAACCGCCGTCTCAAGGATTCGACGGCTTTTAGGAATTCGGAAGGGGATAATTCGAGCAGGGCTGGCTTTTTGGAGATTTCGACTGGTTTGTTTTGATTTGCCAACCAGGACATGACTTGTTTTTCGGTGTCAGACAAGCGCTGAAAATGTTGGTGCAATAAATATTCTAAGTCTCCTAAAACTAGGCTATCATAGGATAAAAAATCTGAAACATTGCCGTTAAATAAGTCTTGAATTGCAGCGGCTACTGTATTTAACCACAAGGGATTGCCTTGGTAAAGGTCGATTAATTCTGACCATTTTTCTGATTCTGATAGGCCTTTTTCTGTGAATATTTCTCGCGCTGATTCGCCTAAACCATTGAGTTGCAATGTTTGACAATTTTTCTGGTGGCTTTCTAATGCGGCAATTTCTCTGGGTTTTTCCCAACTAATCAAGATTATGCAACTGTTGTGGCATGATTCTGCTATTTGTTTGAAGAATGCGCCATAGTTTTCATAGCCTGGTTTGTAGTTTCCTGCTAGTTGTTGGCTGCTGAAGATTGTTTGGACATCATCGAGGATGATGAGACAGCGCTGCGATCGTAAATGGTGGATTACCCCCCCCAACCCCCCCTTGCTAAGGGGGGGAGAAAGAGGTTGAATCTCTTCGCCACGCCTGGGAGAAGCAGGCTGAATCTCTTCGCCCCCCCTTGATAAGGGGGAATTGGGGGGGTTAGTTTCTTGCTGCTGGGAGAGGAATTTAATTATGTCGGTTTGGAGTGATGCGAGGGGTGGCGCGTCGCGGAGGCTTCGCCAGATAATGCAGTCGAATTCGTGTTGAATTTGTGGGATTAGTTCGAGAGTCAGGGCGGTTTTGCCAATACCGGATAAGCCGAGGATGGTGATGAGGCGGGTGCGGCTTAAAATCCAGTTTTCGAGGGTTGTGAGTTCGGATTTGCGATCGAAAAATGTCGAGATTTCTGGTGCGTCGCCTAAGTCGATGCGGGGCTGTTTTGCTGTTGGTTCGGGGTTTTGGGGTGTTTTGGGCGATCGCACTTTTTCAGGACAAACATTAAGGTTTTTATTAACTGTTATATTCTCACCTGTTATATTTTCAACAATACTTGATTTATAATTATAAACTATACCCTTTTCTAATACAGCCCTAAAATTATTTTTAGTAATATTTTTTTTCAATCCTTTAGAAAGTGTTTTCCAAAGGTCCGATCCGACATTTCTGACATGACTTGGACTTGAGTAAACTTCTTGAGCAATTTGCGTGTAAGTTGCGTCTTCTAATGTTCCCCGCAGAATAGCATCTTGCACATAATCTAAATGCTTTCCCGTCTTAGCAAAAATTAGCTGATCTGCCAGTGTCAAGACTTCTGCAATATCCATAGATTCGGGAAAAGCTGGAGTTTACGCCATTCATTATACCTGACATTTCGTACAATCGTGACATTTTTGATTTTGTCATCTATCTAAAGTCAGGATTTTTCCTACACAGCTCATCCTTTATATTAGTTCGTTAAGGTGTTAGCAGGATATTTTATATGAAGCGAGTTCGTTGGCTCAGCGGTTTGTTCTCGGCTGGGGTATTGTCTTTTAGTTTAGCGACTGTTGGGGCACAAGTGGCCCAGGCCCAGCGGCCTATTCCTTTGGCTGACCTGCCATGTGTTAAGCGATCTGGTTACTGGAAGAGTGACCAACGAGATATTTCTGTAGGCAGACAAATTTACACCACTGTTTTATATATTCAAAATGGTACTGCTATAACTTGTAGGCTTGCTGGTGGCCCCGCTTCTCTCCGACTGGAGTTTGCGATTCCTGACACCGAAAACTCCCCACCAGCACGAATAGATGTTTATGTAGACGGAAATCAAGTAGCTTCTCGCACTGGTGATGGAGGTCAAGTAAATACAATGCTAGTAGATATTAGCAATGGCAAAAGTCTAGCAGTAGAAGTATTTTGTGCTAGAGCCACAAATTGTCAGAGTTTTACTCCCTACTACTTTATGAAAGCTCAAATTGAGCCGGGGGCAAGCTCTCCAGGGAGAAGATAAATTATGAGTATTAGCCGCCGTCAATTTAATCGTATCATCATCTGGGGTGGCGCTTCTTTTGCTGCTTCCGCCACATCCGGCATCTTTTTCCCCAAACCCGCCGAAGCTTATTCCCTAGAATTTCCGATTAGTGCTTTATCAGCCGATCGCGTTTTCAACGGTATTCAAAAATATTGTGGAGCACAACCCATCCCCGGCGTTCTCTCACCGATCGTACAAGGCAATAGTAATGTTAGCAGTAAAATAGAATCAGCCGCCGCCAACGCTATTCGCACCGCAGACAAAGAATTTGTCAACCGCAATTTTACCAGTAAAAGAACCGAATTAGCCGTAACTGGCAGCGGTTCTAATTTTGCATCAGATACCAGTCGGCTGTGGGGGCGGCAAAGACAGGATAAAGTCGGCCCGAATGTTGGTTTTGGCTTCGTCCAAAAATGGGAAGATCAATACAGCGATGCCAAAATTTCTGGGCCGACAATGTGCGCTATTCATAACGCTCAAAGAGTCTTAGCCGATCAAAGATTAACACCGCCAGAAATCGCCGCTTCTATCTTACCAACGCGATCGCGATTGGATGATTGGGGCTCTTGGGGAGGGGATGCCGATGCGTCTGCTGGGAGGAATCCCGGTGCTGTTTTTGCTCAATACGATACAGCCGCCGGGACGGTGACATCTCGCTATGATTTAGTTGAACCGGGGCCGAGAGGTTTTGGGCGGGTTGAGTATACTATTGAAGCGGAAAATCAGCCTCGGCGGGTGATTTTGGTGACGGTGAGGTTTTAGGGGAAAAGGTAATACTAGATCCGGGTTAAATATCCCCTATCGCTGTCTAGTATAATAAAATAATCCCGATCGCATACAACCGAATGGAATCTCTACCCAATAACTGGGCGGACATTCAGCCTGACATCGTATATCAAACGCTGGCTGATATGCTAGTATCTTTTAGCAAAAAGCAAATCCGCCTCGGCCAAAGATACGATGGAACCAATAAACATCTCAAAGCTATTCAAAATGGTAGAGTACCGCCCGATGGTAATATGGGTCTTGTTCCTTCGGAACAAGAAGGATACGATCTCAAATCTAAGGTGTTAGGATCGGGTGGAGATTATCGCTATCATGGAAAGTTTATTGAAGGAGTTTTACACTTTCCTGGTGTCAAAACAAGTCATTAACGGAGAATTAAGCTGATGAGTGCAGTAACTTTGACCGATCGCCAAATTTGGGATGAACTTGCTAAACTCTTAGCACCTATTAATATAGATCGCATCGCCACCCAACATTTAGAAGCCTGCAATTACACAATAAGAGGTTACTGGGATAGCAATAACAAATTTTACGAAGAAATTGCTTTAATTCATCCAATCTGTGCGGATCTAATCGGTCGATCGATAGGCACAAATCTCACCAACAACCACCCGAATTCTGACTGGATTAAACTGAAAATTTTACTCAAAGCAGATCTATCTGCTAGCAAAAAGGACTTAGTTAACGATGAGGAAGATGATGAAATTGGCGAACTCACTCTAATTTTAGATACCAATCTCAAAGTTATTGATGAAAACTGGTCGATCGACCTAGAATCTCCTTTTGTTATTGCCAAAATTCAACCAAATTAGCAGCATTCTGCTTAAAGTACGATGATTAGATCGTAACGTTTATTGTCTTTGCAGTTGCCCAATCAAATCTAATGCTTTTTGAGCATCTGCATTCATTCCTTGAGCCTTAAATAAACGAGCCGCTTGCTGCAAATCGGCGATCGCCCCTTGTCTATCTCCCATTCTCACTAACGTAATTCCTCGGTTAGCAAAAGCCTTTGCATAACTGGGATTGAGTTGAATTGCTTGAGTATAATCAGCTAAGGCAGAGCGATCGTTATTGATGCGAAATAGCGCCAATCCTCGGTTAAAATAAGTGTTAGCGCGACCGGGATTAATTTGCAGCGCCTGATTGAAATCGTCGATCGCCCCTTTTTGATCGCCCAAGTCCGAAAGCGCTAATCCTCGGTTGTTGTAAGCCGCGGCAAAGTTTCGATCCAAGCGGATGACTTGAGTATAATCGGCGATCGCCCCCGGTTTATCTCCCAATGCCGACAACACCAGCCCCCGATTGTAGTAAGCATCGACATAACTGGCATTTAGGGCGATCGCCTTGCTATAATCAGCGATACTCTTGGGCATTTGTCTCAAATCAAAATAAGCCAGTGCTCGATAAAAATAAGCTTCTACATAATCCGATTGAGTTTGAATCGCTTGGTTAAAATCGGCAACAGCACCTGACAAATCTCCCTTGTCAAATCGAGTTAAACCGCGAACATAATAAGTCTTAGCATCTTGCGGATTGTTCAGTTTCAGAGGTGCAGTAGCAGTTGGAGAGGTATTTATCAAAAGAGCCGATCGATTTAACCCAGCCTCGGATAATTTAGATAGAAAAGTGTTGATAGGAATTGCTGAATTAAATCCCGTTTTGGAGATAGCATCTATAGATGCTCCTGTATCATTTGTCGAAAAATCTAGTTCGCCTTCTCCATGAATCCCAACTACGCGCCCTTCCCCATCAAATACAGGCCCTCCACTCATTCCTTTTTGAGTTATGGCAGTATAACGCAAGGTATAACCGCGCTTATGAGTCGGAGAACGACTGGTAACAAAACCCTGTGTAAACTCAGGATTCGGCTGATTTCTCGATCTATTATTTGGATAGCCAATCACAAAAATTTGTGTACCGCTTTCTGCTTGTAGGGAATCGCCTAAAGTTACAACTCGATAAGTTTCTGTACTGTTAAATGTTGCGACTGCTAAATCCAGTTCGTTATCGGTTTTTTGTAATGGTATAACACGGGTTACTTGATGTTCTTTTCCCGTAGAACTGCGAATCTTATAGGTAGCTTTACTATTTGGAACAACGTGCTTAGCTGTCAAAACCGTGTAAGTCGTGCCTTGTTTGGCAATGATAAATCCCGTCCCGCTACGACCATCTGTTCCATTAATTTGAAGGGTGACTGATTCAGCAATTTTAGCAATTTCTTGGGGAGTTTTTGCGAAAACTGGTGCTGCTGCAAAGACGACTATTCCTGCCACCGTTACTGTTCCTGCTAGGATGCTGGCGAGGGAATCAAACCGCGAATAATCCCTATTCATAGATGATTGCTGAAGACTAAGATTTTTTATACTCCGAATAGTATAGATGAAAATCTAATATTTTAAAACCAGAAAGCCTGGAGGAGATTTTTAGGCGATCGCGATTTTTATGACATTTCGTACATTTCGTAATTTTGCCATATTTTACTTGTGGATATTCTAGGTTAGCAGCCTCGCACTGCGTCCCGAAACACTTTCAAAGCTTCTTTTTCTTCCGACATTTGCAGACATTTCCCCAGCAATTCTAGATCCAAATCCGGCAACAGCATACTCCGAGAAACTAGCTCGTAACCCTCCGAGTTCAGTTGGTAAATCGAAAACACTCCGTCTTCCCAAAACCAAACTTCCGCTACGTTAAATCTGCGGTAGTATTCCAGTTTGTTGATTGTTCCGCTAGTAAAAGTAACTTCGATCGCCAAATCGGGTGTTTCTCGCCTCCGCCGGTCTTCGCCAAAGTAGTAAGATAAATCTGGTTCCTTGCTGCTGCCTTTTGTTTCCCCTTGGAGTGTAGCGCTACCCGTCGGTCTAAAACTCATATCTTTTTCTAAAAAGAATTGACCTAGCAGCAATGCCAGCAGGCATTTAATGGTTTCGTGTTCCGGCGAAAGTGTCATAATTTCTACATATCCGTCGAGGTAAGACAAGCGAACACTGCGAGTGTACTCTAGCAAGGAATCGAGAGCTTTGAACTGCTCCCAAGTCATTGATAGCGGCAAAATCAACCGCTGTTCTGGGAGTGCAGTCAATGGGGGGTGAATTGTAGCGGTCATTTATACTTTCCCCGAGTTTGAGTTTCCTACTTCTAGATTAGCTTAAAAACTATCTAAATGGAGAACTGTTTTAATATCAATCTTGCCAAATCCGCGATATCTGTAGGGACACGGCAGTGCCGTTTCCCTACCCAAAACTAGGACACGGCAGTGCCGTTTCCCTACCTGGAACTAGGACACGGCAGTGCCGTTTCCCTACCTGGAATTATCAATAGCTAAGCCAAAAACTGAAATTGAGAACCGTTAACTGCCAGAGCAAACGGACTCGCCGGTTCAAATGCACCGATAAGTTCAAAGTTATTCGTGTTTAAAACTATCCCCACAATCTGTCCATTTATTGCGTTTTCAATCACCATGTCGTTGATAATTCCGTCATTGTCGTAAGCAATCAAATTGTCGTCAGTGAAGATGAGGTCTAATTCTGTTAAACCGTCAGTCAAACCAATGCGATCGCCCTCGTCAAAGTTAAAATCGGTAATGACATCGGCTCCATTGACTCCAGGCTGTTCGTTGCTTCTGAGGATAAATATGTCAGCACCAAGGCCTCCCGTGAGTACGTCAATTCCCCGATCGCCCGCCAAGAAATCGTTGCCGTCATTGCCCTCTAAATCGTCGTCTCCTTGCCCTCCCCGCAGGATATCGTTCCCGGCCCCCCCAAAGATTAGGTCGTTGCCGCTGTCGCCCCTAACTACGTCGTTGCCATCATTTCCATCCACACCATCGTTACCTTTACCGCCGTAAATGATGTCATTTCCGCCGCCACCACCGATAATATCGTCCCCATTATTCCCTAATAGGCGCTCGTTGGAATCCGACGAACCTGCGATCGTATCGTTGCCGTCTAGTCCCCAAACTCCCCAGGGAAAAGACGACAAATTTCCATTCTCTACATCAATGTCATCTGATGTAGCGAATCCCAAAAGACGCGGCCCGCCGCCAGAAAATACAGGAAATCCGGTGAAATCGCCGATGAGATTGTTAAGCGTTAAAGCCATAGATATGTCCTTTCAAAAGTGTTCCTACCTTTATTATATATTTTAATTATTCCATTGCCCAATAGCAACTTTATGGGTTTTGCTTTTAATAGTGCTGTCCCCGCTCGCGATTTGTAGAATACGCGAGCTCTTGAAGTGCTCGCACTATAAAAAAAAATGCTTTTTACAAAACTGAGATGCTCCCGTTTGATTGGCTAAATTAGTGGCTCGCAACCTGCTTGCCACTTGCCAATTACAAATTACCAATTCAATTATCAATGCCCAATTCCAATTACCGGGCCTGTTCTTCATTCAACCGAAAGCTGCCATATATCTCGCCTGTGAGTCAAATATAGCCTTTCTCAAAAAGATGAGGTATGGCTGACGGCTTCTATAACCACATAAAAGAGGGCCCAAGCCCAACAACGTACCTGATATTTCTGAGAACCGCTATAGCATTAGTCGCTGACACTATCCACTACGGCACACCACTTATAATGGGTGTTACCAGCCAGGTCGCAAACACGTTAATATCACTTATAACGTCAAGACTCAGAGCTTGTTTGTGAAGAAAAGTAAAAATTTAGGAACATATCGTCCGAGAAAATACTTAGTTTCGGATACATACACAGAAACTTTACAAACAGGCTCTAAGTTCTTGACAAATCCATAAATCGCCGATCGCTCACATTGTTTAACAAAATCTACTGCTTTCAGGTGTTTTCCTCATGCCTACTCCTAAATCATCTTCCTCTCAAAACAATAACAACTCCGTAAAATCACTGCCAACGGCAGATCCAGATATCATTGCGACAGAGCAAGACAGTGAGAATCTGCCCAACGAACCAGATGTGGAACAGCTACTCGAAGCTTTGACGGCTCAAGTACCGACTCAATCTGCTGAAATTGAACGCTTGAAAACTTGGAAACAAGATTTAGAGCGACTGTTTCAATTTCTGGGCGATCGCCGCGTTTTAATCGCAGTGATGGAACCGGGAACTTTTGCTCTGCGTTACGCTAACGCGGCATTTTGTCGCTTGGCGGGCTGGGAGGGAACGCCTTTGGTAACTCAATCTCATAACGGTTGGTTTACAGAAACTGGGATCTGTTTGCTAGAACTGTTCGAGGATTGTGATGCAAAAATAGTAGAACAATTGTACCGCCGCCACCTTTTACACTGGGTATTTAAGCAATTTTATGAAATAAGCCTCGATGGTTTGCGGGTGCTAGATGAACCTGTCACGGTGAGCATTAAAAATTCGCAACAGGATGAATCTAGATTTATTGAATTTTGGCTGGGTTCGGAACAGTTGAAAATTACTCAGATTAATTCAAAAAAAGATGAATTTGCAGATCTTCCCTTAAATTTAATGCCTGTTGCAGAACGGGAAGCTTGGCTGATGCAGCCTAATCAATTGGGAAGTTTAGCCGATCGACTAAATTTAGATAATTACCGCATCGAAGGTTTGCTGCTGCTAGAAGGTTTTGATGTCACGGTACAGGAGCAAATTCGCCGCCTGACTCAGTTATTGATCGATCGCGATTCCATGCTGCGCCCTGACAAATTTGAGAGAATCGATCGCTATTTGCGATCGCTCTTTAATGCTGACGGCACTTTGCTTTTGCGCCCCGACGGCGAACAGGTACAGCTATTAGTTGCTAAAGACGGCCATCATTTGCAGCCGGTTGCTTATTCAATGGAGTCCCTAGAAACTTCTCACTTTTTCAAGGCTACCGCAGCAAATCAAGTTTGGAACGTCCCAGACTTGCGCCGGGAGTGCCGCACCGAGTGCGAGCGAACTTTGCGGAAAATGGGCGCTCAATCGATGCTGCTGGTGCCCCTGGTAGTCAAATCAGTCACCCGCGAGGGCTGCGGGCTGCGGATTTTGGGCGTTGTGGGGCTGTTGTGCGATAGCCCCAACCACTTCAACAACATTGACGCCCAACACGCCCAAGAACTCATTCCCGCCTTCATTGCAGCCCTGCGGCAAGCCATCCAGCAGCGGTTTACCCACATTCACAACATTCATCCCGCAGTCGAGTGGCGCTTCGCCCAAGAAGCAGAAAGGCGAAGTTGGGGACTGCCCCAAGAGACGATCGTATTTGCAGACGTTCATCCCCTCTACGGAATTTCCGACATCCGCGGTTCCAGCGACGAAAGAAACCGAGCCATTCAAACAGATTTGCTCGAACAATTCCGCTTGGGTTTAGCCATAGCCGATGCCGTTTGTAAAACACAAACTACCCACCTCGGCGAGCAACTGCGGCTCGACTTGCTCGACTACATCGAGCATTTAAAAGAAAAAGTCACAGTCGATATGGAGGTGCGAGCAGCCGAATATTTAAACGAGCGTTTAGAAGTGTATTTTGACTACTTTGTGCAGTGTAGCCCCACGGTTCAGGCAGCAGTTGAAGCTTACCAAGCCGCCTGCGATAACGAACACAACTGCGTTTATGGCGATCGTAACCGCTACGATCAAATGTTAAACCTAATCAGCACCAAACTCCAAGAAACCTGGACTCGCTGGCAAGAAAAAATGCAGCAAATCCTCCCCCACTACTGCGACATCGAATGCACCGACGGCATGGATCACATGATATATGTCGGAAAGGCGATCGATCCCAAATTCAGCCAATTTCATTTGCACAGTTTGCGGTACGAACAACTGCGAGCAATTTGCGACTGCGGTCGCACAGTTTTTCGCCTGCAAGCCGAGTCTCAAATTAACATGGAACTAGCCCATTTAGTCTTAGTACAAAATACCACCATCGACATTTTTCATAATGAAAATACCGAAAAAATGTTTGATGTCAAAGGCACCCGCGACATCCGCTACGAACTCGTCAAAAAGCGCATCGAAAAAGCCGTTGACAAAGACGCACAAGAGCGAATTACCCAATCAGGAATGCTAACCGTAGTTTATTCAACCGAAGACGAATGGGAAGAGTACCAACAATACCTGCGCTACTTGTCTCGCGAAGGTTGGGTAGAAGCAAAAGTGCAGACAGGGATGGTAGAATCACTGCAAGGAGTCAGCGGTTTAAAATTTGCCCGCGTCCGTATTTTACCGGAACCCGAATCAATTGTTCATATCAGTGAAGTTACGGTCGTACAAGATTGAAAATCGCTAATTTAAACAGCAATTACTACGAGTAAGGTGCGCTGCGGCGCACCCTACAAAATGTCTATTGATGAGTGCAAGCCTGACCCAGCAAGGTTTTCATCAAGCTTTTGTACGTTGCTTGTGATTTGTAGCGTCAAAAAGTGCGATCGGCATCACATAAATTTTCCCTAAATTAGCGCTAGTCTAGGCTAAATTAGATGCCATAAATTTTTAAAATAAACCTATGCAAATTTTTTCAGAATACCAAATACATTCTACTCTGCACGAAGGTGCCGAAACAATTATTTATCGCGGACAGAGAGCGAGCGACGAGTCCGCAACAATTCTTAAAGTTCTCAAAGCCGAATATCCCACACTCGAAGCCATTACCCGCCTCAAACACGAATATCAAATCCGCCAAAATTTAGATAGCAAACAAATCGTCAAAGCCATCAGTCTCAAAACCTTTAACCACCGATTAGGCATAGTTTTAGAGGACTTTGGCGGCGAGTCTCTCGGACAACTACTCGAAAAAGCAAGGCTGAGTTTGCTAGCAACTTTAAACATCGCCATCCAAATCGTCAAAGCCTTAGAATACCTGCACCAAAATCAGATTATTCACAAAGACATCAAACCCAGCAACATCATTATCAACTCCCAAACAAAACAAGTTAAACTCACCGACTTCGGGATTGCGACAAAACTAAACAAAGAAAACCCACAATTTAACAATCCCAACTCCGTCGAAGGCACATTAGCTTATATGTCTCCCGAACAAACCGGGAGAATGAACCGCACCCTCGACTACCGCACCGACTTTTATTCACTCGGAATTACCTTGTATGAAATGCTGACAGGTGAACTGCCATTTCCGAGTAAAGACCCTTTAGAAATAGTTTACAGCCACATCGCAACTCAAGCAATTTCGGCCGCTCAAATCAATTCGGAAATTCCCACATCAATCTCAGGAATAGTGATGAAATTGATGTCAAAAAATGCCGAAGATAGATATCAAAGTGCAGCCGGATTATTGGCAGACTTAGAAAATTGTTTGCATCAGTTAGAAGCAACAGGAGAAATAATCGATTTTATCCCCGGACGCTTAGATATTCTCAGCCAATTGTTGATACCCCAAAAATTATACGGTAGAGAAAACCAAGTCAACGAACTATTAGCAGCCTTTGAACGTGTAGGGGCGGGTTCGCCCGAATCTTTGCCACCCAACCAAAATACAGAAAAACCCGCCCCCCCCAACGCCGAAACCCTTTCGCCCCAATCTTTACCACCCAACCAAAATACAGAAAAACCCGCCCGTTCCCAAAGCGAACTAATGCTAGTATCCGGTTATTCTGGCATCGGCAAATCAGCAGTCGTCAACGAAGTTAGCAAACCAATAACTCGCTCAAAAGGTTACTTCATCAGCGGCAAATTCGACCAATTCAAACGTAACATTCCCTACGCATCATTAATTCAAGCATTCAACTCGCTGCTGCGCCAATTGCTCACAGAAAGCACTGCTGCTATAGAAACATGGCGCACTAAAATTTTAACAGCTTTGGAAACTAACGGCAAAGTAATTTCCGATGTAATTCCGGAAGTTGAATTGATTATCGGTAAACAGCCAGAAGTAGCAGAACTCTCCCCTGTAGAATCGCAGAATCGCTTCAATCGCGTATTCAAAGAATTTATTCGCGTCTTCGCCCAAAAAGAACACCCGCTAGTTATCTTTTTAGACGATTTGCAGTGGTCAGATTCAGCTACATTAAAGTTAATGCAAACACTGATAACTGACCCCGACCAGCAATATTTGTTGCTAATCGGTGCTTATCGAGACAATGAAGTTAGTCCGACTCACCCGTTAATTCAGACAGTAGAAGAGATTGAAAAAACGGGTACGGTTGTCAACAATATTGTATTGCAACCGCTAGAGTTAGAAAATGTAACGAAATTAGTCTTTGAAACCCTTAGCAATTTCACAGAAAAAGCCAACAATTTAGCCGAATTAATCTGCAATAAAACGGGAGGAAATCCTTTTTTTTTAACGCAACTGTTACAAGCACTTTATCAAGAAAACTTTTTAAAATTCGAGTTCGATTATCTAGCAGGTAAAGGAGGCTGGGATTGGAGTATTGATGAAATTCAAGCGATTGGAATCACCGATAAAAGTGTCGTCGAACTCGTAGCTTCTCGCATTGAAAAGTTGCCCGCAGCCACGCAAGAAGTGTTAAAATTAGCAGCTTGCGTGGGCGATAAATTTGCTCTAGATGTACTGTCACTTGTCAGCGAAGAGTCAGTGAATGTTACAGCTACTGAACTTTATTCAGCTTTGCAAGCAGGGTTGATTCTGCCGTTGAGCGATGCTTATCGCATTCCTTTGGTTTTCGATCGCGCTGAATCGATCGACCTCAAATTAGATACTTCGCGGGTTAGTTACAAATTTTTGCACGATCGCGTCCAGCAAGCCGCCTATTCTCTCATTCCCGAAAATCAAAAGCAATCCACCCATTTAAAAATTGGCGAATTACTGTTACAGAATACTCCACCCGAAAAGCTAGAAGAAAACATCTTTGATATTGTCAATCAGTTGAATGTGGGAATTGACACAATTAGCCAGCCAGCAGAAAAGACGCAGTTAGCCGAATTAAATTTAACTGCGGGACGCAAAGCAAAATCAGCGAATGCTTATGAAGCTGCTGTGAGGTATTTGCGGGTGGCGATGGGATTATTGCCAGAGGAGAGTTGGGACAGTCAGTATCAATTAACGTTAGCAATTTATGAATCAACAGCGGGAGCTGAATACTTAAATACGAACTATTCAATCTCAAAAGAATTAGTTGATGTTATTCTAAGTCGGGCTAAAACTTTACTGGACAAACTCAATGTTTATGAGCTGCAAATTCAGTCTTATACTGTTCAAAATAGAGTTAGTGAAGCAGTAAATACAGGGCTGGAAGTCCTAAAATTGTTAGGGATTTATTTTCCTCAAAATCCCAAATTATTGAATATCTTGGTGGAATTGATTAATACAAAACTGAGATTGGGGTTGAAAGGAATTGAGGATTTAGCTAATTTGCCAGAAATGACAGATTCTAAAAAACAAGCAACCATGCGAATTTTATCAGGGATTCTGGGTACCGCGATGGCGGTCAAGCCCAGACTATTACCATTGTTAGTATTTATGATGGTTAAGCTGTCCATTAAATATGGAAATTCGCCTTATGCTAGTGTCGCTTACGTTTTTTATGGTGCAATTTTGTGTGGAATAGGAGACATTAGTTTAGGATACCAATTTGGTCAATTGGCAATTAGGCTTTTAGATAGATTTCCATCTGATTCTATCAAAAGTAGAGTTTATCTAATACTTACTTGTTCAATTCAACACCGTAAAGTAGATATCAAGTTAGCCTTGAGTTATATGATGGAAGGGTTTAAGGCTGCAATCGAAACTGGAGATTTACCGTATGTTGGTTATTCTGTCAATGGATATTGTACTTATAAACTGTGGATGGGAGAGCCTCTCGAACTGGTTGAAGAGGAAATAAGTAAGTATCTAAAATTAATGCAGAAACTTAAACAAGAAGGCTCTTCACAATGTATTAGTATATTGAGATATACAGCCATAATTTTGCGTGGTCAATCTGTAGAATCATGTAACTTGGTAGATAAGAAGTTTAATGAAGACCAAATTGTTACGGCTGCAATTGAAACTAAAAACTTTTTTTTAGTTTGTTTTATTTGTAATGCCAAATCTATGATTAATTTCTTCTTCGGCAATTATGCACAAGCTTCAGAAAATTCAAGGTTATTTGAGAAATATGAAGAATCAGTTTCTGGATTTTATCTAGTTTCCTTGAATAATTTTTACTACTCTCTCAGTCTCCTAGCTTTGTATTCCCAATCTGACAAAGAGGGGCAAAAGCAATATTTAAATAAATTGGTACAAAACCAAAATAAAATGAAAAAATGGGCTGTTGATGCTCCAATGAATTATCAACACAAATATGACTTGGTAGCAGCGGAGAAAGCGCGGGTATTGGGGTATGATACGCAAGCAATGGATTTGTACGATCGCGCAATTGCTGGAGCTGCCAAAAATGGTTATATTCAAGAGGAAGCATTAGCCTATGAATTAGCCGGAGAATTCTATCAATTTCTGGGAAAACAGATAATTTCTCAAGCATATCTGACTAAGGCTTATTACGGCTATATCCGCTGGGGAGCTCTAGCGAAAGTTAAACACTTGGAATCAAGACATCCTTTCTTAGTAGCACAAACGCGCGCAACAGAAACTCGACCCATCGATGTCACGCGCACTAATACTGGAAGCACTACCAGCAACAGTTTAGGCGATTTTTTAGACGTGGCTACTTTTATTAAGTCTTCGCAAGCCATTAACAGTGAAATTGTCCTGGACAACTTGCTGACAAAATTAATCACAATCATTTTAGAAAATGCGGCGGCTCAAAAAGTTGCGCTGCTGCTGCTAAAAGATAATAAACTCTACATCGAAGCTGTAGGAAATTCTACTGATACCCAGGCTACAGTTTTACGATCTATACCATTTGAAAATAGTCAAGATTTGCCTGTTTCTGCTATAAACTATGTTTTTCGCACTCAAAAGCCTCTGGTATTGGATGATGCGACTGTTACTGCACCTTTTAATGCGGATGCGTACATTCGAGAATTTGAAATTAAATCAATCCTGTGTTTGCCAGTTATTTATCAATCCCAGTTGCAAGGGATTATTTATCTGGAAAATAAGTTAGCGGCAGCAGCTTTTACCGCAGACAGGGTGGAAGTTTTAAAGGTTTTAGTTAGTCAAGTCGCTATTGCGATCGAGAATGCTCGTTTGTACGCGCGCGAGCAAGAAAAATCCCAACAGTTAGAAAAGTCTTTTGCGGAACTGCAACAAGCGCAATTGCAATTAATTCAAGGTGAAAAAATGTCTTCTTTGGGCAATTTAGTTGCTGGTGTCGCTCACGAAATTAACAATCCAGTCGGTTTTATTTCGGGGAATATTACCGAAGCTACTGCGGCTGTGGGCGATTTAATTAGCCACTTGCGACTGTATCAGGAAGAAGTTCTCGATCCTAGCTCAAAAATTGCACAGGATGCTGAGGATATTGATTTGGAGTATCTTATAGAAGATTTGCCGAAAATGTTGGGGTCGATGAAAGTTGGGTGCGATCGCATTCGCAATATTAGCACATCTCTCCGCACGTTCTCCCGTGGGGACACCCGCCAAAAAGTGTCGGCGGATATCCATGAAGGAATTGACAGCACTTTAATGATTTTACAGCATCGCTTGAAAGCTAATCCAGGCCGCCCGCTGATTCAAGTGGTTAAGGAGTATGGAAATATTCCGAAAGTTAAGTGTTATTTGGGACAGTTGAATCAGGTGTTTATGAATTTGTTGGCAAATGCGATCGACTGTTTTGACGAATTCAATCGGGGTCGCAGTTATGCTTCTGTTGAGGCTGTACCTAATACGATCGCCATTATCACCCATGTCTCGCCGGATAACAACAGCGTGGTGATTCGCATCAAAGATAACGGGGGAGGGATGTCGCCGGATGTGAGGGCGAAAATATTTGACCATTTGTTTACTACGAAGGGAGTCGGGAAGGGTACGGGTTTGGGGCTGTCTATCAGCCGCCAAATTGTGGAGGAAACCCACGGTGGTAAGCTGACTTGCGAATCTGTGTTGGGCGCAGGTACGGAATTTGCGATCGAAGTGCCGATCGACTGATTGTCGGTGCGATCGCCCTCACTCTTTTAAGATACAAGGTCAAGACAGTATCTACAAGCCCTGAATTATGTGATAATTTATGGCATTTTTTGAACAGCACAAATCTGCGATCGCCCTTTCTTCAGGATAATTGGCAATATAATCGCTCAGCCATAAATTATTTATTTACAGATTTGGCTAAATTTTATCGCCTCTTCAGGATAGGAAGCAAAGTAATCTTCCAACCACAAGCAACCTTGACTAATAGAACGATCTAAATCAAGTTCTAAGTTCCACAACTTGATAGTATTGTCAAGCCCAGCAGAAGCCAGTGTTTTACCATCGAGACTAAACATAACGCTATTAACGCTACCGAGATGCCCTTCTAACGTGGAAATTTCCATACCATTTTCTATATTCCACAGCCTCACAGTACCCTCCTCACTAGATGAAGCTAAAATCTTGCCATCAGGACTGAAACTGATATTAGTTACACCCGATAAATGTCCTTTGAGAGTGAACAATAAGCTGCCATTTTCGGCATTCCATAGTTTGACGATACTGTCCGAACCAGCAGAAGCTAAAATTTTACCATTGGGACTAAAACTAATGGTATTTGCCCAACCACTATGGGCTGGAAAAGCCTGCATCAAAGTAGCTGTTTTTAAATTTAATAGCATTATATCACCGTCAGAACAAGCCACAGCTAGAGCTTTTCCATCTGGACTAAAACTTAAATCGGTGACAATACTGCGAGGTTCTTTAAAGGTTTGCAGCAACCTACCATCTGCGACATTCCAAAGTTTTACTGTACTATCAGAACTACCAGAAACAACGGTATTCCCATCTGGACTAAAGCGAACTCTCCTTACCCAAGCACGATGGCCGTTGAGAGTTTTTAGCAATCTACCATCTTGCACATTCCACAACTTTACTGTTTTGTCATCACCGCCGGAAGCTAACATATTACCATTGGGACTAAAACTAACACTTAACACCCGACCTTGATGACCGTTAAGAGTTTTGAGTAAAGTACCATTTTTGCTATTCCACAGCTTTATTTTAAAATCGTCGCTACCGGAAGCCAACGTATTACCATCGGGACTAAAACTTACAGCTTGAACATTAGTGCTATTTCCTTTAATAGTTTGCGGTTCCCTAACCTCTAAATTCCACAGCTTGATTGCACTATCAAAACTTCCAGAAACCAGAGTTTTGCCATCTGGACTAAAACCGATACTCTCAATTCTCCCGCGATGTCCTTTGAGAAGTTGCGGTTCAATTCTATTGTCGTTTATATCATCTAAATTCCACAACTTTACGGTACTATCGGAACTAATAGTAGCTAGAGTTTTGCCATCAGGACTAAAAATCGCACTCCAGACAGCCCTGCGATGAGTTGGGAGGTTTTGTAGCAAAGTTCCATCGGATACATTCCACAGTTTGACTAGGCCTTCTTGATCGGTAGAAGCTAAGGTTTTACCATCGGGACTAAAACTGACACTTCTGGTATTACTTTTATGATCTTTCAGAGTATTTATGATAGTTCCATCGCCAATATTCCACAGCCTCACGGTTGTATCGAAACTTGCAGAAGCGAGAGTTTTACCATCGGGACTAAAACTAATATGAGTAACGATATTGGTATGTCCTTTCAGAGTTTTTAATAATGTAGCGTCGGCTGTTTTCCACAAATTAATAAAACCAGCGGAACTACAGGAAGCGAGAATTTGACCATCAGGACTAAAACTAACAGTTCTTACCCAGCTATGATGAGCCTTAATAGTTTTAATTAAAGTGCTGCGCGTTACATCCCACAACTTGACCGTACCATCTTCACTGCCAGAAGCCAAAATCTTGCCATTAGGATGAAAACTCACACTCGTAACTCTACCAGTATGTCCTGTCAGGGTTGATATCAATGTCGCTGGTTTGGCATTCCACAGTTTTACCGTACCATCCTCGCTAGCAGAAGCAAAAATTTTGCTATCGGGACTGAAAGTTACGCTTCTGATAGCGCCACGATGACCGATCGCGCGATCGCGTTCTCTGACATGATATATTGCTTGTTGCAGGGTTCTCATTACCTGCATCTGTGTATCTTTGGTAGCTGATGGTTCTAATTTTTTCATCTTTTGTGCTGCTTGTAATGCTGTCAGCAGTGCTGCAAAAGGATCGGAAACTAAAGCTACTTTAGAGAATGAAGTTTGTAGCACTACTTGTTGTTCTGCTAGTTCCTGTTGGGCTTTTTTTACTTGTAATTGGATCGAGATTGCTGTGATGATAGAAACTGCCAGAACTATAGAACCGATAGCCATAATCCGGGTAGCCCTCCGCTGGGCTTGAGTTAATTTTACTTTTGCTTGTTGTTGAGCTGAAACTAAAGTATCATTCGCCTTTGCTAATATCTGACCTTCTTCTTCTTGAATGGCTAAAGCTAATTTAAATTCTCGTTTTTCCAAATTTTGAGATGTTGCTAAAAAGCGGTAATCGAGATAGCTCAAATTTTTATCGATCGACCATTCCAGAGCCTCTTGCAGCGCATTTCCCCGCAGCAGCCGCGAATTATCCTCAAAATTAGCAGCAGCCCAAGCATTAAAACTTTCCGCATAAGGCCGCAGCTTGCCTAACTGTTTTTCCACCCATTCCAGATTGAAAACTTCGGCATAAATTCGGTTGTAAACTTTTAATCTTCCCTGCTGTTGCACCACTAAACCTGACAGTCGCAATTCGGTTTGTTCGGGACTGCCATCGGTAATAACCCCCCCCAGCCCCCCCTTGGTAAGGGGGGGAGCAAGAACAGAATTTAGCTCACCCATTCCTAGGGGAGATATAGCGGTATTTAGCCCCCCCTTAGCAAGGGGGGGTTGGGGGGGGTTAGCCGATTCCAAAACTTGCTGGTAAAGCCCCAATAACTGTCCGGCTTTTTGCTGATTTCTCAGAATGCGATCGCGAATTGTCTTCAAATGTTCGGGTTCATCCTGGGATTCCCAATTATCCACAATCCGCAACTGCACCACCTGTTCAACCGATCGCGAATTACCCAATGCTGATTCCTCCAACACCAACTTACACAGCTTTTGCGTCAGAAAAGGTTGTCCGCCCGTCCAATTTAATATCTCAGCAATAACGCTTTCAGAATTTACAACCCGCCCCCGCCAACCATCAATCAAAGGCTGCACTTCATCAATTTTAAAACCGCCCAAATTTATCGCCTTACCAATATTAAAAGGAGTTTGAGTTTTATCCGCAATCAAATCCGAAGGAGTCGCCACTCCCAACAGCGCAAAAGTCAACCTACTGTATAGAGGATTGTCAACTCTTTGATTGTAAAACCAGCGGATCAGAGCAAAAAACTCATCTGCCGAAAAATTCATGCTTAACACTCGATCGATCTCGTCAATGAAAATAACTATATTTTGTTCTATCTCAACTAAAACCACTTCTTCAATAAACAAACTAAACCGCTGGAGTGGCGATAACAAATCCCGGCGTTCTCGCCACCAATTGCGCCAATTAATTTTATCACCTAACTGACAGCTACTGACCAAAGAATTGATCATTCCCGCATACCATTTTTCGGGAGTTACATCTTCCTTACCAATCCCAGTTAAATCGATAAAAGCACAAACAGTACCGACCGCTTGCAGCCTTCGCATCGCCCGCACCCGCAAACTAGATTTACCCATTTGGCGCGAGTTCAAAACATAACAAAACTCACCAACTTTCAAGCATTCGTAAAAGTCCAAGTCTGCTTGGCGCGTGACGTAACACGACGCATCTGCTGGGAGACTACCGCCAATCTGATATTCATAACTAACTGGAAATTCTCTGGTCATTGCTTGTACCCAAATCTAGCTTTGATTGTACGATCGCAAACTTGACTATGTAGAGATTTAGCAAAAAACCTGACTTTTACTGATTTGCGATCGGGCTGTACCTGATTTTTTCCTATAAATTCACAACCGAAAGCTATTTATCAGTTCCTATAACACCTGATTATATCACCATTGCGGTTCAGGATTTTTAGCAACAAACTGATAACAGGAAGCAAAAGGTGCAGCAAACAAAATACAAACGCCGATTGCTTCCGCAAACTTAAACAATAGTCAAAAATAGGAACTACTCCCATGACAGCCCTTAGAACGATCGCCGATGCTAACATTTCTACCGCTACATTCGGTTTAATTGAAGACTTGACCGATGTTCCCTGGACAGACCCCGATGGCGAACCTAAGCCTAACAAACCCCGTTTTATTGAAGACTTGACCGATGTTCCTCGGACAGACCCCGATGATAATTTAATGCTAGAAACACGTGAAGTAATCGCCTCTGACCGTCACTTTACTAACAGCTTGTTTGGTAGCATCGATAAAATAGGTGGCTTACCCAATGACAACATAAATGGAACACCAGGAAATGATTACCTAGTAGGAAATGATGACAATCAGGTTAGTGATGCCATCTTTGGTGGTCGCGGTGCAGATACACTCAAAGGTCTTGATGGTGACGACTTCCTGTTTGGCGGTAGTGGTAAAGATCAGCTTTATGGCGGTCGCGGTTCCGATTGGTTGGAAGGTAATAGTGGGAATGACATTCTAGTCGGTCACACCAACGATCAAGGACAATATGATTATTATGAAGTTGATACCTTAATTGGAGGTTCGGGAGCCGATCAATTCTCGCTAGTTATGAACGGGGGGCCAGACCCTAAACTTCCTTACTTAGATGGTCTGGGCGAGACTGCTTATGCGATTATTTGGGACTTTAAGAAAGCAGATGGAGATGCAATTTTGATGCTTGGTAAAAAGCAAGATTACGAATTTACGTCTGGCAACTACGGTTATGGAAATCAGTCAATCGATGATACAAGAATATTTTATCAAGGTGACATGATTGCCGTGGTTTCAGATAACATGGCTGCGGATTTAACCCTCTCCTTCGTCTAATTTTATCTGTAGGGTAACTGGTTCGCAGGTTCTGTCTGGGAACCGATATCCAGAGTCTCTGCCTCGAAGAGCGATCGGGAAAATAAGGTAGCAATGTCCAAGACACGGCAATCTTCTACAAGGGTGATTTGATTGGTGTTATGCAAGACCAAAATATTACCAAACTTAACCTAAATCAGGTGTTTATCTCCGCATCTAATACGCTCTAATACCTAATTTTATTACCGAACAACATTACTTGGAGAATCATCATGGATAACAACATTCAAAACCAAAGCCTCTCAGTTGTACGGCCTGTAACATCCATAATCCTTGCCACCTTGATGGCAGTATCTTTTTGTTCCACAATGGCAATTTTAGGTAACACTTCTCAAGTTTTTGCCAACCCCTTAAAATCACAACAGGTTAATCACCTTCAAATTAATGAAATAATTACTTCCCCATCTTCGATTGTCGGTAACTGGAAAGGGAGTCTTTATTCTCAAGGTGATGATGTAGTAACTTCTGTTGAAATGGTTATCAAACAGGGAGCAAACCAGCAAGGAACATGGAAATTTATAGGAGAAAATAATACTCCTTTTGAAAGTGGTGCAGTAGTTGCTTCTTTGAGTCCTAATAATGCAACTTTGGAATTCAAGCAAGAAAACAAAAAACCTAGTTGGTTTTTCAAATGCAAACTTCAAAACAATACCAAGCTTTCTTGCGAAAAGGTTGGTAATACATTGACTAAGCTCACTTTGAAAAAGATTTAGCTTAACTCGCGAGAAGCCCTACGTCTCACCGAAAGGTGAGCGTGTTTTCTTTAACCTAAAACACGGCAGAAATACTCGCGGTACAAATTGCAACGCGGCAGGACATAATTGTTTTGCCGCCGCACAATTCCCATACTGTGCAATTTGTAAATTTGCATGGAATCTAATTCAACTGGTTCGGCAGAATTTACAACTTTTTTTAAAGCTAAAGCTAATTCGGGATTGTGTTGCAGGATTTCCAAATGCTTGCGTAAATGATTGCTGTAGATTCCTGATTCTGAAGCAGCATTTTTTAATAGCTGGGTTAAGGTAATGTTGCCACAACTAATCTCATACATTGCCAATCTTACTAGATAAGGATGTCCGCCGATCGCACAAATCAACTCTCCCAACTGCCCTTCATCCCAATCCAAGCCGTGCAACCGCGCTAAATCGTGAATTTTCTGGCTGTCAAACTCCTGCAACTCCACGGGAACCCCCGCATTAAACGGAGATTGATTCATGTCCAAAGGAATATAAACTTCGGTAGAATGCGCCATTACCAACCGCAGTTTTTGCCAGATATCCGAAATCTTGGCTTTTTCGTGCCAGCTTCGCAGCATCCCCAGAAAGTCTTCCACTACTTCAGTGTAGCCAAATAGGCGATCGACTTCATCCAATCCCAACACTAGGGGAGTTTCTATTTCTGCTAGCAAATACTCTTCAAAGTAAACTGTGCAGTTATCGTTGCTACCTAAGATATCCGTATCCCAATATTCGTTTAATTTGTTTTCTAATTTTAACTGTCGGCTGACCATCAAACACAACCAGCGCAGAAACTTATCAAGATTTGTTAATATTCCTCGGTCTGCTGCGCTAAAATCTAAATAAACTGCGTGATATTTTTCCAGTTTTGCATGAGCTAAGATGCGGTTCATCAGTGAAGTTTTGCCCATCATTTCCGGTGCTTTAATCCGAATCAGCGAACCGGGTTTGAGAACTGTTTCGTCGCAGAGTGATTCGATGCTGGAACATTTGATATAAAAAGGCGAATCTAAGGCTACTGAACCTTCGGGAAAATGCAAATTTACCGCAGTTGGTAATGTTTGTAAAGGTGGATTTGTCTGAACAGATTGACTACATTCTGATTCAGAAGCTCTTCTTAGAGCTTCTTTGAAATTTTTCTTGGTAATTTTTTCTCCCAAAGCTTCGGAAAGCTTATGCCACAATTTGTTGCCGACATCTTTGTTGAGGTATTCAGCACTGTAGCCGTAAGTTGTGGCGATTTCATCGTAACTTTTGCCTTCCCAAGAACCTTGCAGGACTTTCATTTCGATGTCGCTGAGATATTTGCCGGTGTTTTGGGCAAAAATGCGATCGGCAGATTCTTTGGTTTTGTTCCAAGAGAATTCTAATTCTGATTTCATGGGCTGGACACGGGTAATTAAATATACACGTAAGTATGCAGACTATGGCAAGAGAGGAGTTGTTCCTCTATCGGGAAATCACCCTGACTTTTCCCTATTTTAACTGATTAACTTTGGTTTTTACTGTAAATCAGTGGTGCCGGCCATATTTGTGTTTATTTAAACACCTGATTTTATTCCCATTGTCGGTTCTTTGACGAGAGGAGAAACTAAATACATCAAGCCAGTTAGTTGAGTCTTTCTCATTCTTGCACTAATTGGAAAACCACAAGGAGCAACAAAAATGTCCTCACTTATCAAAGGTACTGACTACGACGACAACAACACTGTCAACGGCGACGGTCAACTCCATAAATCGTTAGTGGGAGATGATTGGACAATCGACGGTCAAGGTCAAATTCAGATTTCAAATGATATAATCTACGGCTATAAAGGCGATGATATCTTGTCAGGTCGCGGGGGAGATGACATCCTCTACGGTGGCTTCGGGGGGGATAAGCTAGATGGCGGCGCGGGTAATGATAAATTATACGGCGAAGCTGGCGAGGATTTCCTGTATGGAGGTAGTGGCAAAGATACACTGTCTGGCGGCCTTCACAACGATTATCTATTCGGAGGAAGCGGCAAAGATTATCTAATCGGCGGCGACGGTAACGATTACCTTGACGGTGCTAATTTTTCGGGTGCTGGTAACGGTATCGGCGCAGGTAGTGAATCCGATTCTCTCGCCGGCGGCGCGGGTGCGGACACATTTGTACTCGGTAATGTTAATAATGTTTACTATCTCGGCACTGGCTACGCTACGATTACGGATTTTACGTTAGGTACTGATAAAATCCAAATTAAAGGCAATCTAGCAGACGGCTATTCGCTGAAAGCTGGCGATTGGAGCAATAACAAGGTTCAAGATACTGGTATCTTCTACAAGGACAATTTGATTGGTGTTGTTTTAGAGACAAACTTAACTAATGTTAACCCGAATCAAGTATTCTTGTCCGCGCCTCCAATCCCTCAATAGTCTTAAGCTTGGGTGCATCTGGTTTTTGAAGCCTGAAGAAGCATGACCGCATATAAGTTATTAGTTATGATCTGATATTTACTGCGGTCATGCTTCGCCCCTACCAGACACATTTGCCACTCTGAAATGCACGCTTAAGCTTCGCTACCTCAGGGCGAAAATTGAGGATTTCTCACTATTTTAAAATAGGAGTTTTTATGATGAAAATTGCGGACGATCGACCGAAATACCACCGACTTTTCTACACAACTTTGATATTAATTTCAGCTATCCTTTTAGGAGGATTGGGAAAGGTTTTCGAGTCCAACAACAACATAGCTTTGGCCCAAGAAAGCATCCCCGTTAGCGGTAGCGGCGACGCACAACTCCAGCCAATTGTACAATCGCTGACAGAATTTATGCGCCACCGCTGCGTCGGTGCCGCCGTACTCGGTGTTTCTGTTAAAGGTAAGCCCGTGGGTGTTTGGGGTTTGGGGCGCATGAAAGACCGATCGACCAATAACTCAAATCCGGCTTGCGGTGACGATATGCAGACCCCTCTAAGTGCGATCGTACCCGCAGATACCCCCATGCGGATCGGCAGTATCAGCAAGCCTGTTACCTTTGCCATGGTGCGCTGGGCGCTAAAACAGACGGCGCGCGATCGGGCAAATTTAGAACTGACTGACGACCAAATTGAAGGGATGAAATTGTTCGACCCCCAACATTATCCGCCGCTAATTCCCGGTTTGAACAAGCAATATCCAATAGCCATTATCCCGGAAAAATTGCACGCGGCATTTTCGGGAAAAGTCAAATTTCCAGTTGCTATTAAAGACAGTAATTGTGGCAATCTTAACTCAGGATTTGCAGACAAACAGTGGCAAAACGTCACCCTCGGAAATTTATTATCCCATCGCTCGGGACTTCAGCGGAGCGCGCCCAGATACGGTGAAGATATGACGGCAAATTTGCCAGTGCTGCGAAATCTGAAAACCCCAGCAGATTTTAAATCCCAAGAACAGCTACTTGTCAATGAATGGGGGAACAAATCTGTCATTTCTGCTAAAAATCAACTCGGCATCTCTGCTAATGCAGGCTATTTTTTGCCTAGTCCTAATTTAGAAGAAACTATGATGGTTTTGGCTGGGCGATGCCTTCAGTATCCTCTCGGTCAATATCATTATTCCAATACCAGTCCGGCATTTCCTACGATTATTTTGCAGCAGTTGGTAGCTTCCGGCAGATTTGCTGCTAAAACGGGTAAACTAGAAACTCATCAAGGCTCTGCTTTGGAGGTTTTCTTCAAAACCGAGTTGGGAATTCCTACTACGGCTACCAAGGGAATTTTCATGAGCCAAGGAGTAGAAAATTTTGGCGATCGCGAGCCGGAAAAACGCCACTGGAACGGCAAAGATTACTACGGTAAGGGATGGGATTTGAAGCGACCGCACTGTATTTGGAATGGTAATTTTTGCGACTTTTCTAGCTGGATAAATCCGCAGCCAGGGAAGATTAACTGGTCTTGGAATTTAAGCCAGGTTCCTTTTTCCCGAAGAAGTACAGATTTGAGTCCAGGAACTGGTTCGCTTGCTGCGGAAGCTGGAGTTTTTCTCAAATTCATGTCACAATATTGGGTGGGCGGTTATGAAAACAATCCGCGCATTGGGGAAAGGCGAAATAATGTTTGGAATCGATATACTGCTCATAACGGAGCGCTCGATGGTACTGAGGCTTGGGCAATTCAGTTAGGGGGAAGTAACAATCCGAAAGAGTGGAAATTGCCGCCTGTGGACGATAAAGGTCGCATCCTTGATGATTTTGCTAATTTGCAGATGTATGCGGGTTTGTTGCCGGATGGAGTTGATATTTTTGTGGCTGTGAATCAGAGGGCTGATAAGAAGTGTGTTGAGGCTAAAGGTTACAATTGCGGGGATGCTTACGGGCTTTTGAATAATTTTATTTTGTACGGTGCTTCACGGGTAAATTGGAATATGGTTGCACCGACTGCTGTTGTCAAATAATATTGATAAGTCAACGGCAGATGCGAGGCAGATAAACACAGATAAACGCAGATTGTTCGTAGGGTGCCTCTCCCTTCTTTAATCCCATAATTCAATCAATTATCTAGCAAGCGATGCACCTCATACATGGGAATTGTGTCAGGTGCATCGCTATCAAATTGTCGGTCTTGATGCAAAGATTGTTGGTGGCGACGCACCCTACAAATACTGTCAACTGTGAACTGAATGAAGGTAAAGTTAAGACTCAGTTTAAATATGAGTTTTTGAACAAGCCCATGAATTTCCGCTTCCTACTGTGTACTTCCATGAGTTGAGCGCGATAAGCAGACCATTCAACATTTCGCCCAGTTTGTATATAGGCAGCACGGGCTTTTTCTAGCCACTCGATCGCACTATCGTACTCGGCTGATTTCATTTGATTTAGAATCGATTCAGCGCGGCGACTAGCATTGACGATTACCCAATCGGGGCGATGGGGAATTGCCGCCATCATCACTCGATGAACCAGTTGTGAACCGTAGGATGTGTCAACAAGGGCGATCGCCTCTTCAATCAGTTTTTCATGCAGAAAAATATCCACCTTCGCTTCGGTAGAATTGTAGCTTTGACTGGCTCTTAAAATTGCCAATAAATCTGCTTTCAAAGTTGACAAATTATCTCCTGATAACTCCTGCAATGAAAGATAATCATTCAAGGAAGGTTGAATCTCAAAAATTTTCATTTTAGCCTTAAACGCAGCTTCTTTTTCTCCCAATTCATCGGCTAATTCACTCATACAAACTGCCAGTTTGTAGGTAGAATTTCCGGGTAAATTTAACCCAAGTTGACAAACTTTTAGAGCTTCTTCTGAGTTGCCGTCTTCTTGTAAGGTTTGAACTAGAGCAAAAGCTTCTTCCACTGATGTCATGTCGGTTGCGGCAGCTTTCACAGCTTCTTCTATTCTCCCCAAACGAGCTAACATTGTCAGATATTGTTGAATGCAGCCTTCTGCTTTGGCTAAGTATAAGTATTCTTTGTCGCGATTCTGCCGATCGAGAATTTGCAATCTAGTCAAGGTTAAGTCACGAGCATAATCTGGTGCGTCAACCTCCCAAATCCCTTGTCCACTAAGGTTTCCTTCCAATATCTGCTGGAGTGGCGGGTAGTCCCAACCTTGGCGTAAAGCTTCCAAGCTCATACTGAAATCACAATCCCATTCATCTTTCCAACCTTCTAACATCACCTCGAAATCTATTTCTTCTTCAGCAGTTAGCTCAGCCGTCAAAATGGCTTCTGTCCAAGCTTCATCCAAAGCATTAGTGATTTCATAACTTTCACAACCATATTCTGCTACGTCATCCCAATCATCAACACAACCTGAGGTAATGGCTTCTAAAATTACTAAAGCATTTTTGCCGTCTCCATGTTCGCTGAATTCCTGGGCTTGCTGAATCAGTTCTAAAATTTCTTCTGTAATCGGGTCTTCTTCATCATAAGCATATTCATCCTCCCAATGATTCTGAGCTTGTCGGAAAATTTCTCGCACTTGTCGCCGAAAAGGAGCAGGATCGATCGCACTTCGCCGATGTGTTGTCGCCAGTTGGTTTGTCGGCCCAGACACAGCGTTTGAGTTGACGTATAGTTCGATCGCACTTATCAGCGACGGTTCGTTGTCCACTAAATGCTCTAATAACTCATAGATTTGGGCGTCATTGAGGCGAGAGAGCAACTCTTCCAGCGTTTCGCCCCGTTCAATTTTTTCTGGTTCTCGCAGGCACAAAAACAGCGTAGCGATAATGTGTTTGCACCATCCATCGCCATCGTAAGGACAAGTGCAGAATACTCCAGATGTTAATCCGGCATGAGTAAAGGGCAAGGTAACATCGTAAGGTTCAACTTGAGAACCGTATACTTTTGCTTGCACCATATGGCCGCGGAGAACTGCGCTAGCAACATTGCCACCGAGATAGTAATCTTCGGCTCGGTTGAGCGATCGCTCAGAACTGTTATTCTTGATAATCGTTTCACTAAGTTTGGGAATTGGCATCACACCAGACCTCAGCAATTAAAGGATTAGACTCGATTTTACTTCAGAAATGCACTTGGTCTACGATATGCAGTCTGCTCTACAAACAGCAGCGGGCATTAAAACTGAACCCTCAAGTGTCAACTGTTAACTGTCAATTTTTTAAGATTCTTTAATATGAATTTCAAAGCAGGGGAAGTAAACATTATCCAGTCTACTGTGCAAACAGCAGCGGAAAATAAAACTGAACCCTCAACCCTCAACTGTCAACTGTCAACTGTTTAAAATTATTCGATATTCTTGAGTTTGGATGCCAGCTAGTCCAAAGGCAGCGCTAAGATGGTTAAGCACTGTTTTGCACTACTCTCATGTCCCAACGCGCCAAAACCTCACACAGCCAGCCAAGTGCATCCGACAACGGGCATCATGTGATGACTTCTAACTCCAACAGCCAAAATACGATTCGGATTCGCGGTGCGAGACAGCACAACCTTAAGAATATCGATCTGGAACTGCCGCGCGATCGACTGATAGTTTTTACCGGTGTCTCCGGTTCCGGTAAGTCTTCCCTGGCTTTCGATACAATTTTTGCCGAGGGACAGCGCCGCTACGTGGAGTCTCTCAGCGCCTACGCCCGCCAGTTTTTGGGACAGTTGGATAAGCCGGATGTCGATGCGATAGAGGGGTTGAGCCCTGCTATTTCGATCGACCAAAAGTCAACTTCGCACAACCCGCGATCGACTGTCGGCACTGTTACAGAAATTTACGATTATCTTAGATTGCTCTACGGCAGAGCTGGCGAACCGCACTGTCCGATTTGCGATCGCTGCATTGCGCCGCAGACAATTGATGAAATGTGCGATCGAGTTATGGCACTTCCAGACGGTACTCGCTTTCACCTTCTGGCCCCAGTTGTGCGCGGAAAAAAAGGCACTCACCGCAAATTATTGTCGAGTTTAGCTTCCGAAGGATTTATTCGCGTCAAAGTTAACGGAGAAATTTTAGAACTTTCGGAAAATATCGAATTAGATAAAAATCATATCCACAATATCGAGATAGTTGTCGATCGGTTAGTTAAAAAACCGGGTTTAGAAGAGCGTTTAGTGGATTCTCTGGCAACTTGTTTGCGACATTCTGAGGGAATTGCGATCGTAGAAGAGTTACCGCCTGACGAAAATTCTGAACCAGCCAATGGGCCGATCGTATTTTCGGAGAACTTTGCTTGTCCCGAACACGGCGCGGTGATGGAAGAACTTTCGCCCCGGTTGTTTTCGTTTAATTCGCCCTACGGCGCTTGTCCCAACTGTCACGGTTTGGGGAGTTTGCGGACTTTTGCACCGGAGTTAGTCATTCCTGATGAGAAAGCACCTCTTTATTGTGCGATCGCCCCTTGGTCAGACAAAGACAACTCCTATTATCTCTCTTTGCTGTGCAGCGTTGCCGATAGTTGCGGGTTTGATATCGACACTCCTTGGTTCCGCTTGAGGCCCGAACACCAGCGAGTGATTTTGTACGGTAATGAGTCAAAACAAACCGCAGAAAGCAAGAAGCGAGACAGCAACGCCAGCGATTTGAGGAGAGATTTTAAGGGCGTAATTTCCATGTTGCAGCGCCAGTACGACGATACAGGTTCTGATTTGATCAAACAGAAGCTGGAACAGTATCGAGTCGATCGCTCTTGCGATTGTTGTCACGGCAAACGCTTGAAACCAGAGGCGCTGTCTGTACGGTTAGGAAACTATGGAATTGTGGATTTGACGGGGATTTCGATTCGCGAATGTCGGGAACGAGTCAATAATTTGGGATTGAGCGATCGGCAATTTCAAATATCCGATTTAGCCCTCAGAGAAATCAAAGCAAGATTGCAATTTTTGCTCGATGTCGGATTAGATTACCTGACATTAGACCGTGCAGCCATGACACTTTCCGGCGGAGAAGCCCAGCGAATTCGCCTCGCAACTCAAATCGGTTCCGGTTTGACCGGCGTCCTCTACGTTTTAGATGAACCCAGCATCGGACTGCACCAAAGAGACAACTTTCGCCTGCTGCAAACCTTAACAAAACTGCGCGATTTAGGCAATACTTTGATTGTCGTAGAACACGATGAAGAAACCATGCGCGCCGCCGATCACATTGTCGATATCGGCCCCGGCGCAGGCGTTCACGGCGGCAAAATCATCTCGCAAGGAAGTTTAGAAAACTTGCTAGCGGCCGAAGAATCTTTGACTGGTGCTTATCTGTCGGGAAAACGAGTAATTGAAACTCCCAATGAAAGGAGAAAAGGCAACGGCAAAGCTCTCTCGCTCAAAAATGCGAGTCGCAACAATTTAAAAAACGTCGATGTGGAAATTCCCCTGGGAAAACTTGTCTGCGTGACAGGTGTTTCCGGTTCTGGAAAATCAACTTTAATCAATGAATTGCTCTATCCGTCACTGCAACACTATCTGACCAAAAAAGTTCCTTTACCACCCGATATGGACGCCCTAAAAACCAAGGGCGAACGCTCTCTAGATGATGTGGTTGATAAGGTCATTGTCATCGATCAATCTCCCATCGGCCGCACTCCGCGTTCCAATCCCGCTACCTACACGGGAGTCTTTGATGTGATTCGGGATTTGTTTTCCGAAAGCATTGAAGCGAAGGCAAGAGGTTACAAAGCCGGGCAGTTTTCTTTTAACGTGAAAGGGGGAAGGTGCGAAGCTTGTGGCGGCCAAGGCGTGAACGTGATTTCGATGAATTTTCTGCCGGATGTTTACGTACAGTGCGAGGTTTGTAAAGGTGCGCGGTACAACCGGGAAACGCTGCAAGTGAAGTATAAAGGCAAGTCAATTTCTGATGTTTTGAACATGACTGTGGAGGAAGCTTCGGAAATGTTTAAAAATATTCCGAGGGCGGGCGCCAGACTGGAAACGTTAGTGGATGTTGGCTTGGGTTACATTCAGTTGGGACAGCCTGCGCCGACGCTTTCTGGCGGGGAAGCGCAGCGGGTGAAGTTGGCTACGGAACTGTCGCGTCGCGCTACTGGGAAGACGCTTTATTTGATTGATGAACCCACGACTGGCTTGTCGTTTTATGACGTTCACCACTTACTCAATGTGCTGCAAAGATTGGTGGATAAGGGTAATTCAATTTTGGTCATCGAACACAATTTGGACGTGATTCGGTGCTGCGATTGGGCGATCGATTTGGGGCCAGAAGGGGGAGATAAGGGAGGGGAAATTATTGTGGCGGGGACGCCGGAGGATGTGGCGGCAAATCCTCGTTCTTATACTGGGAAATATTTGAAAGCTGTTTTAGAGCAGCATCCTTTAGGGAGTGCTGTAGCTGTTAGCTAATACTCGGTCAGGATAGATATTGTAGGGTGCGTCAGCGATTAGCCTAATTTTCAGGTGGAGAGGCAGAAGTGGCTGACGCACCCTACTGCTACCCACTCAGGAACGATTTTGCGTCATTTGAGGTGCATCGTTGAGCGATTTACCCCGGATTATTGAGCGGATACACTTCTGGCTATGTTAAGAAGTGCGGAATGTAGGTCATAAATCTTTATATTTTAGAGCCTTACAATAAAATAATATTAAAAGGAATACTATAAAGCAGAGAGCGATCGCTCAAATCACAAAGGAAGAACCTATATTTGATCTGGCAATCGCAATTTTCGATATAGTTCATCAATCAATAAATTGAAATATCCACCATTAAATCATCTTTAAGGAGTCGTAAATGACTACAACTTTTTCGCGTCTAGAACTTCAGAAAATTGCCGAGGATCACAGATTGTTTTTATGGTCTATCCTCGCCTTGATAGTTATTAACCTATTTCATGTTTCTTTACAAAATCAAGCTATAAATCTACAACCTATACGTTTACTCGCACATTTTGCAGCAACAGGATTTCGGATATTTGCGCTATACAAGCTGGTAAGATCCCTCAAGCTTTCTGCATGGATAATTTGGCTTATTGTTGGTTCACTTGTGCCAATTCTGAGTCTACTGGTACACGATAAAGCAATGAAAGCAATGAAATCTGCTGGCATAAAAGTCGGATTCATGGGAGTCGATCCAAGCTCTATCTAATATGCTGTTGTAGTCTAACAATTGTGGTGTACCGTACTGGCGAGAAATCCTGATACATTACGAGGTAGTTTGCAGCAGATTAAGCAAACAGTTATCTCGTTTCGTTTCTGAGTTATGACAGTACAAAGCATTGAAAAAACCTTTCAACTCATCCTACAAAAAACCATTCCGACAACAGCACAATAAACTGAGAGCAACCCCCTTTAAACCCAGTTAACCCAGGGTGGATTAATTGTCAGAGGGGGAATAGACTTCTTGCAAAAATAGTTAGGAAGTTGCTGGGAGCAACGTCCCACAAAAATCTTTTTTATTGTGGGACGTTTCTCCCAGCAGCGTCCCACAATTTGATTAAAAGGGCTTTTGCAAAAGGTCTATTGTCTAGGGCGTCGGTAGACCTTGGCAGGGCTCTCGCATGAGGACAAAAAAATGGTTGGCGATCGCGATCTACTGTCACCCTCATCCTTCGCCCTACATAATACATATTTCGTTATTTTTGTCAAAATATTCTACTGTACCGGCGCCCTAGGGCGACTTTTGCTCTCATGGTATAAGTTAGCCTAATTCAAATACTGAATATTTTCCGGTACCGAACTAAAAAATTTCCATTCTCCATTTGATTTGCGTAACGTATGTAATATTATCATCTTATTATCTCTGAAAGTTGAAGATGACCCGTCAATCTTTGTGGTTGTTTGTTCGATTCTTACTTTGGCTTCGTTTCCTGAAATTCCCACAATTTCAATTTTTGTTGGTTCGTACTTTAAATTTCTTTTGAAGACTTCTGCAATTGTAATTATTGTTGGTTGAAAACCAGGAGAGTTTGGATCTACTGTCGCCATATAGGATTCAGGATTTCTTTCATTCAAAGCTTTGAACTGCCGATCGATTAATAATTTGATTGCTGCTTGATCGCTGGTGTTATCAGCTATAATCTCTGTTGAGTTTATGAGTATAGGTGTAGTTAATTGATTGTTGCTTAATTTCGAGTCAATGTTAGGCACTTGGCCGCGGTCAATGTTGGTGGTATAACTGCTAAGGAATAAGCCTAAGATAACGGTAGGCAATGCTTTGTTTAAAGCTTGAACGTTCAAAAGTGACATGATAAATAAATATAACCTATGAATTGATGATTCTACGCTAGCATCTACAGCATCTCATGTCAATTTTAATTAGTTAACTATCTTGAATCGTGGGAGACATTGTCATATTTTCTGCTTGTTTTTGCATGAATTCAATGTCCGATCGCAACCAAGTGCGCGGCCCGCTGCACTGATGAGCAATTAACAGCCCCCACAGTCCTTTTTTGGTTAAAATTGGCACGACTAAATTGGCGCGAACCTTCAGGCTACGCAGAAACAGTCGGTGACATTGGTGGATTGGCTCTGTTTCAATATCTGTAATTGCTCTGACTCGGCCCGCTTCGTACAAAGCAGCGTATTCGTCGTTAAAACACTCGTCTGGGCCAGTAGAACCCAAGATTGACAGTTCGATCGCACTTAGCATCTCACAAGTCACTCGACCTTGCCACTGCCTGTAAAAATAATACAGTACCGCGCGATCGCTCTGCACCACTTCTCGAATGTCGTATAGGGATTTTTCAATTAATACGTCGCGCTTGAGACGTTCTGTCAAGCGGTTGACAATTGTTTGCAGGCGATCGCCAGACATGGTAATGACTCCTTAACTTCCTAGTTTTGGCTGAGCTCTGTCTTCAGTTTACCTCTATTGAAGATAGCAACTGCTAGTATAAGTTTACATCTAGAGTGAAAATTTATGTCTGTGCTAGAAGCTGCTTGGAAACACGAATTTATCGCTACAAACGGCATCAAACTGCACTGTGTCACTCAAGGTTCTGGGCCGCTGATGCTGATGCTGCACGGATTTCCTGAGTTTTGGTATTCTTGGCGCCATCAAATCCCGGAATTTGCATCAGATCGTAAAGTTGTTGCTGTGGATCTCAGGGGTTACAATGACAGCGACAAACCTAAGGATAAATCTGCTTATATGATGGCAGAATTTGTACAAGATATCAAGGGAATTATTCAAGGCTTTGGATACAAAAGCTGCGTCTTAGTTGCCCACGACTGGGGAGGCGCGATCGCCTGGAGTTTTGCTTATGCTTATCCTGAGATGGTGGATAAATTAATTGTGATGAATATACCGCATCCGGCAAAGTTTGCTGAAGGGTTGCGAACTCGCCAACAATTGCTGAAAAGTTGGTACATCTTTTTGTTTCAGTTGCCATTTTTGCCGGAATTTTTAATTAAGTTGGGCGACTATCGGGCGATCGATCGCGCTTTGCAAGGCATGGCAGTTGACAAAAGCAGCTTTACCCCCTCCGATATCCAAGCTTACAAAGATGCGGCAGCTAAACCGGGGGCTCTGACTGCTACTATCAATTATTACCGCAATATTGCTCGCGGATTTGTCGATCGCCCGCATAGAGAGATCCTCGAAGTTCCGACGTTGATGATTTGGGGCGAAAATGATCGAGCCCTCGGCAAAGAGTTAACCTACGGAACCGCAGATTACGTGCGGGATTTTCAGATTCATTACGTTCCCAATTGCAGCCACTGGGTGCATCAGGAACAGCCGCAGTTAGTCAATCGGTACATCAGAGATTTTTTGGCGAGTAAGTTCATTTAATTGGTGTTGCGGGCGATCGCATTTGAATATCAATTATAGGGAAATATTATCAATAACTTTGTGTCAACTCTTGACCAAGTCAATCCCAAATCGAAAATCGAAAATCCTCTCTTCCCCCGAATTTATCCGTGGGGTCGCCTCTAAAATCTAAAATCTAAAATCTAAAATCGATTGACTCTCAAGAGCCGCTGTCAACTCTCTACTCAACTCTGTGGCGCCTGATAGGAGTGGGGAACAATCGCCCGGAGCGCGTTAGCTTTTGCGACACGGAAAGCTTGCAGCATGGATTGGCCCAAAGATCTACTTGCACCCAAGATTCTCAAAATGCGATCGTCCGCTGGAATAATCGGACATGGCGTGAAAAATATCAATTCTCGAAAAAAATGTATCTAAAACGATATAATTTTTGACATTCCCAACCTAAAAAATTGAGAGGAAACCAATCAAATTTTCGCAGTCAGCTTTGATGACACGAGATATCTTGGCAACGCAGCAGCAAAGAAATGACCGCATAATTGTCTTGGCGCTGATTTTTCTGACGCTGCTGGGACTAGCATTCCGGCTCTATTTGGCGTGGCGCACCAACCAAACTCTCCCCGATACCCCCGCCCGTCTCACAGGCGATGAACCAGGTTACGAGTATTTGGGACACTCTTTGCTAGAGGGTAAATTTTTTGATTGGCCGGGCAGGACACCAGTGTATCCCTTTTTTGTAGCTGGATGTTATGTAATTTTCGGTCGTTCTCCCGCATCTGTAGTCTACATACAAGCTTTTTTGGGGGCGACAATCATACCCCTAACTTTTATCCTGGCACGGCGTTTTACTGGCCCTCAAAGTTCCTTAGTCGCCGCTGGATTAATTGCGCTACATCCCTCCCTGATTCTTCATGTCAGGCTGCTGCAAACAGAGATTTTATACGCGCCTTTAATGATTTTAACAATACTGGGCTTGCTGCGAGCATTGGAACAGCCGCAGTGGCAAAATTTTTCATTAGCAGGTGGGTTGTTGGCAATTACGAATCTTTGTCGGCCGACAGCGATGTTGTTTCCGGTAATTGTCCCACTATTGATGCCGCGCCAATGGTCTTTTAAGCGCAAGATTGCTTTGTTTGTTGCTTATTTGGGCGCAATTATCATCATTACCACACCTTGGACTTACCACAATTATCGAACTCACAAGACTTTTTTGATTTACAGTGTTTCTACGGGGCTGCTGTGGCAAGGAAGTCCAGAGTTTTATCATTTTGCCTACGAACAACTGCCAAAACGCCATATCACTAAAATTTGGCAGGAAGAACTCAATCCGGCTCGGAATGGCGGACACGATGTTTTTACCATTGAGGGCGATCGCTATTTTACCAAACGGGCGATCGCTTCAATACTCTGCGAGCCGGCTGTCTATCTCTGGTATTGTTTGCAAAAGGCAGTTTATTTGTGGTTGGGAAACCCTATAAGTGACTGGCCTCATCACGCTATGTTTAATGTGCAGGCAATGCGGAAATTCTTTTCGCCGCAACGGATTGTCGGCATTTTAGCGTCGCGAATTTTGCCTGTATTTGCGGCTTTGGGCATGATAGTTTTGCGGCATCGCTGGCGGGAGTTTTTGCCACTGCTGGCAGTCTGCGGCTATTTTACTTTGATCCATGCGCTCACTTATGCAGAAGTTCGCCACAGCGAGCCACTGCACCCGATTTTGGCGATCGTAATCGCCGCGGCGGCAGGACAGATTCAGCGTCGGTTGAAGTTAATTAATCAGTAGGTCTTAAGCAGTTAGTCCTTAGTTATTAACCCAGTGTTATCAAAAACTCTAATTCGGAATTTCACCCTCGCCTTTTTAATTGCCATCGGCCTAGAGTTGTTTGGCCCAACGACAACTTTTGCTCAAAACATCGCAACAATTAAATTCTCCGGTACTGCTGCGGGTGTCAGCACTCGCTACATCGGTGCAGTCGAGGGCAACATTAACTTTGATCTCAAAGATTTGCAAGATTTGGGAATTAATACATACCGCATTTACGGCGGGATGTCTCGATGGGAACCGGAAGACGATGACGGTAAATACGGCTGGCCGGAAATCTCCCAAATTAAGGCAAATCCAAATATTATTAATTGGGCGCATTGGGATAAAATTATGACCGATCCGCCCCGGGGTAGCGATTATTCGTGGTCGGGAGAACGTGGTAAAGTTTGGGAAGGCAATGCTAGGACTATTTTTAATGCTCTCAAACAGGCTAAGATTCGCCCGGTTGTGAGCATTCGCAATGTGGACGGTAGTTGGAATCCGTCCTGGGCGCTGCAATTAAATCCGCCCCGAACTAAAGAAGATTGGAACGAGTGGTGGGAACACGTGTTTGCTACGGTTTATTGGTTGAATGTACGCAACGATTACCGCGTTGATGATTGGGAAATTCACAACGAACCGGACTACCGCATACAGGGTTGGGGTGGAACTATGGCTGACTATTTTGAGTTGGTGAAAGTGACCAAAGATGCGATCGACTTTGTGTACAAAAGTTATTTGCCTGGGCGCGCTTACCGCATCCACAGCCCGACAAGCGTAGGTGGCAGCATTTGGCCTGCTGAGGCTTTGCGAGAAATTCCTAATTATTTCGATACTGTCAACTTCCACAATTACGATGCAGATATTTCTAACTACACCCGCAAAGTGCGCGGCTGGATGAAGGGGACAGTCCGTGCTAACTCGGAGGTTTGGGTGGGAGAATGGGGAAGTTATCAAATTAGCTATAACGATTTCCCTTTAGCTTTAAGTTTGATTAAAAATTTGATCCGAGGTTCCCAACCGGGGGATAATTATATTTACGGGAGTCACATATTCTGTTTGTACGACTGGGGAAAGCCGGCACTGGCGGAAGGTTTGCTGGGGGACGGGGGAAAACGGCGCGCGAGCTACTATGCTTTGCGGATGGGAATTCGGGCTTTGCAAGGGGGTAGGGCTAGCTTTTTTCCGATCGCTAATAGTTCCGATTTAATGGCAGTTGCAACTCTCGATTCTAGTAAGAATGTTTACTTGCTGGCTGTCAACGATCGAGCAAAATCTTATACTGTTCGTGCCGATATTTCAGCTTTAATCGAAGCTGGTAATGGGACGGTGCGGGAGTTTAGTTTGAAGTCAATGGATGAGGTTGTTAGCAGCTTGACCCTGAAGGGTGGTAAGGCGACTTTTTTGGTGCCGGGGAAGAGTGCTATTCTCATCAAGTTCGTTAGCGCAGCCCTCGAAGAGGATCGCCCGAATTGAATGTCAAATCCTCGGAGTTCAGAATTGGGATAAGATAGAATTAGTTACGATCGCAATTATTTATTTTGTGCCCTCGAACCCTCGAACCCTTAATTAGACAGTTGAAATATCTAAATCGTGTTGTGATTCCCCTCCTGTCGCTGGTAAATTGGTAGCGTGTAAGTATCTTGCCTCCAACAGAATCCGATCGAGAATTCCCTTGAGCGCGAGAAGGTAGCCGAAGTCTAGACATCGCAGAAATTCTTGCTCGTAAACCCGCAGTAGTTAGGTTAGGCGAGGAATTGCCGGCCAGTCTTCATGTCCGCCCTCTGCTAGATAGCATTGGTTCTGACTTTCAGCGCCCGTCAATTGTCAGGATTTGGCACGGAATTAATTTTTAATGCCAAGATGCTGATAGTAGGGGTGATTTTAATCTTACAGAAACTTTGATCGCGCACAGGTAACCTCGCGCGCAAAGCCTCTCAATCAACCTGCTGCTTGCGACGATCGGGTTTTTCCAACAAATATCACTCTTATGCCCGCTGATGTTTATTCCCTCTCTCAGTCAGGTCATTAACCGCCATCCCCTCACCGTCACCCCTGGGACGCCCGTAGAAGAGGCGATCGAGCTGATGAGCAGCACAGGAGCCAGTTACGTCCTTGTGGTAGAACCGCGCGGAAATTTTCAACTGGGAAATCCCACCAACGGGACTTCCCCGCAGTCGCGGGAACAGTTAGGTTTCTACAAAGGCCTACCGCGTGCGCTACACGCAGGTGCTAACAGGCTCAGTCTCAACGGCCTCAACGGCTCAAAAGCCGACGATACCGGTGGCCAGATGGTGCTGGGGATTTTTACAGCGCGAGATGTCGTACAGCTAAATTCGATCGGCGCTGCTTTGAGGGGATTTGCGATCGAGCAAATCATGATCAGAACCGTAACTGTAGCCCGAGAATCGGAAATTCCCGACTTTTTTGCCTTAGCCAATCTGCTGGACAAACATCTGATCGGGCATTTACCAGTCGTCAACGACGCTGAAGAACTTGTCGGTTTAATTAGCTCTCAAAGCTTGGTACAACTGTTGCAGGAAATTGGGGAATCGCCACAACCCATTAGCAGCCCTTCGCCACCTGCTTCGCCCTTGCCATTTCCTCCGCCACTGCCAATTTTACATCCGAAATTAGAGATCCCCGCAAATTTAATTAAACTCGATCAAATCCCTCAAATCGCAGCGTCGCGAATTATTCACGCTCCGGCTACTGCTTCAGTTCGCTATTTGGCGCAACTGATGTTCCGACACAATGTTAGCTATGTATTAATCACTGAAACCCCGGAACCAAACTCGAATGGTGCAGCTCAAAATGCCAAATTTACAAATCCCAACCTCCACAAACTGGTTGGGGTGGTAAGTTCGCGGGACATCGTGCAGTTGCAAGCCACGGGGAGAGACTCTAGCAGAATTAAAGCAGGAGCGATTTGCAGCAGTTCGCCAGCCCTGGTACGATCGCACTCTACCCTCGAAGCAGCCATCGCCCTGCTGCGAAAACACTACTGCCAGTTACCTCTATTAGTCATCAACGACAGCAATCACCCGATCGGGATTGTCAATCCTCAAACTATCCTGTTACAAGCACTGGACTCAAAATCTCTGCATTCAGGCTTGCTCGCTTTGCAGCGCCAGCTAGAATCTAGCAACGCGCAGTACAAAAAACTCTTGGCCCAAATACAAATTCCGGCAGCCAATCCCTACCCAGATGCAGAAATTGCTCAAAACAGTAGCGTCGTGCAGCCCCCAAATCTCCCCGCTACCGTCAACAATCAGGGGATTTGGGATTGGAATCTCGAAACAGATGAGTTTTTTTATTCGGCGCGATGGCAAGAAATGCTCGGCTACAAAGAAGGGGAAATCTCGAATCGGCGATCGGAATGGTGGAGTCGCATCCACCGAGACGACATTGACGGAGTAAAGGCAGCTTTAGAAGATCACTTCGCACAAAAAACAGCGGATTTTGCAGCCGAATATCGAATGTACTGCAAAGACGGCAGCACTGTCTGGGTGCTGAACCGAGGTCAAGTTTTGCGTAGCGCTACGGGCAAACCGCTGCGGGTAGTCGGAACTCATACAGATATTACTCCAAACCAGCAGTTAGAACTCAAAAACTCCGATGGCGTCGAGGAATTCCAAGTATTTGATGCTTTGAAAGCAACAGTAATTTTCCAGATGGATGCGGCGGGGATTTGGACATTTCTCAACCGTGCTTGGACTGAAATAACGGGTTTTTCGGTGGCTGAAAGTTTGACAACTAATTTTTTAGATTGGGTGCATCCAGATGAGCGCTCGCATTGTGAAAATTTATTGGAGTCTTTGCTGTCTGGTAATTCACCATTTTATCGGCGAGAACTGCGATTTAAATACAAGTTGGAATCTGGCAAAAACGAATTGGGAATTCAGATTGATTCAGGCTTTGTTTCAGTTGAAATATTTGCCCAAGTCCGGCTGAATTCCCAAGGTGAAATACTGGGAATTTTAGGGACTTTGCACGATGTCTGCAACCGCGTTGAAGGAGTTGAGGAACTGCGGGAAAGCGAGCGGGCAATTCGATCGCTCTACGAGGTAATGGTAGGCTCGTCCGGCTCTTTTGACGAGCGAACGGCCCGGTTGCTGGCAATGGGTTGCAGTCAGTTTGGGATGGATATCGGGCTGTTGGGCAGGGTTTTGGGCGATCGCTACGAAGTGCTCGCGGCTTATGTACCGCAAGATTTTCCCTTCGGATTTGCTAAAGGAGACGGTTTTTCTTTAAGCAGAACCTTCGAGCGAGAGGTTTTGCGATCGATCGAACCTATTTCGATCGAATCAGCCGGCACTACTCAGTGGAAGCAGCATCCCGCTTACGCCGTGCGGAGGTTGGAGGCTTTTGTCGGCACCAGGGTAATCGTCCAAGGGCGAGTTTTTGGCACCTTAAGCTTTACTTCCCGCACCGCTAAACCTCCTTTAAAACCGCTGAATCTTGAAATTTTAAAGCTGATGGGCAATTACATCGGGGCGGAAATTGCCAGGGAAGAGCGAGAGCGAACTTTGCAGCGACAGTACCAGCGCGTCTTGCTGCTCAAACAAATTACTCAAAAAGTGCGATCGACCTTAGACACTCAAGAAATTTTTCAGACTACCGCCACCCAAATCGGCCGCGTATTCGGCGTCAATCGCTGCACAATTCACACCTATCTTTCCCAACCTTATCCGCACCTTCCTTGCGTCGCAGAATACCTAGAACCAGGTCACGAATCGGCTTTAGATTTAGAACTTTCTGTCACTTACAACCCCTACACCGAAAAACTACTCGCAGAAGATATCGCCCTGGCATCTCCCGACGTGTTTGCCGATCCTTTGCTCGAATCTTCCGTACCAATGTGCCGCCGCATCGGATTAAAATCTATGTTGGCGGTTCGCACTTCCTATCAAGGAGAACCGAATGGCATTATTACTTTGCACCAGTGCGATGCAACTCGCCAGTGGACTCCCGACGAAATTGAACTCTTAGAAGATGTTGCCGCTCAAGTCGGAATTACCTTAGCTCAAGCACTACTCTTAGAAACGGAAGTTCAGCGCCAGCGACAGTTGGCAGAGCAAAATGAAGCTTTGGAGCAAGCGCGAGAAGCGGCCGAAGTAGCTAACAGAGCTAAGAGCGAATTTTTAGCAACTATGAGTCACGAAATCCGCACTCCGATGAATGCGGTAATCGGGATGACGGGTTTGCTGCTGGATATGCAACTAACTCCAGAACAGCGGGATTTTGTTGAGACAATTCGCACCAGTGGCGATGCTTTGCTAACTATTATTAACGATATCCTCGACTTTTCCAAGATTGAATCGGGTAAAATGGATTTGGAACGCAGCCCCTTCGATCTGCAAAACTGTATAGAAGAATCTCTGGAATTGCTAGCTCCTAGAGCGTCGGAAAAAGGTTTAGAGTTGGCTTATTTTATTGATGATTCTGTTCCGAAAAACATTTTAGGAGATGTCACAAGGCTGCGCCAAATCTTAGTAAATCTGCTGGGCAATGCAGTTAAATTTACAGAGTCTGGAGAAATTGTTGTCTGCTGTACGGCTCGGAAAGTTGAACAATTACCTGCTAAGAGTTCGCCGGAAATTAGCAATATTCTAGAGCCGCAACCGCTAGCAATTAACCAGGGAAAGTTGGCAGGTAGGAGACTGTACGAGATTCAATTTGGTGTCCAAGATACGGGCATTGGCATTCCGCCAGACCGGATCGATCGCCTGTTTAAAGCTTTTTCGCAGGTAGACGCCTCGACAACGCGACATTACGGCGGGACTGGGCTGGGATTGGCTATCAGCCAACGTTTGAGCGATATGATGGGCGGTAAAATGTGGGTTGTCAGTCAGGTAGCTCCGGGCAGTTCCAAGTCTCAACCTGCTGTTTCTGCGATCGGACAAAGTACGGCAGGAATCCCACCTGCGGGATTTTCTGCACCGTCGATATCGGGTTCCGGTTCGATTTTTTATTTCACGGTGATTGCTGAAGCTAATCAAAACGCGGCTGAAGAAAAAAAACCGGAATTTACTGTTGGGAAGCGTTTGTTAATTGCCGAGAATCATGCCATTAACCGCCAAGTTTTGATCCGGCAAGCTGAGGCTTGGGGCATGATACCCGTGGCTGTAACTTCAGGCGCTGAGGCTTTGGAAATCATCAAAGGAAACTCGGCGATCGATTTGGCTATTTTGGCGATGAATCTACCAGATATGGACGGTGTGGCTTTGGCTGTGGAGATTCGGAAATTTGAGCTGAGCAATTTATCTAATGGCGACGCGCTAAATCCGAATGTCATCAAAGTTAAAAGCCCTCGCAAAGTTACGCTACCTTTGGTGCTGTTTACTTATTTGAGCAAGGCGGAAGTTTGGAAAAAACTTGAAACTACAGAAGTACATTTTTCGGCGTTTTTAACTAAGCCTCTAAAACAGTCCCAGTTTTATAATGTATTGCTGCAAGTTTTTGGGTATGTTGCTGGTAGAAGCAGCAAGGGAGAACTTTCAAATGTGGCGACTTTGACTTCGGGATTGAAGTATTTTGAAAATTCTCAAGAACAGCACCGCGCGCAGCGGACGCCTGCGGTTTTGAGGCAGGTTCCGAGCAATTCAGCCCCACACGATCCAAGTAATGCTAATCAGATTCGGATTTTGCTGGCAGAGGACAATGTGGTGAATCAAAAAGTCGCTACGCATTTGCTCGACAGGATAGGATATCGGGCGGATATTGCGGCTAATGGCTTGGAGGTTTTGGAGGCGTGCAAGCGGCAATCTTACGATGTTGTGCTGATGGACGTGCAGATGCCGGAGATGGACGGTTTGGAAACGACGCGCCGCATATGTGCGGAATGGCCAGCTAACAAGAAGCCGAGAATTATTGCGATGACGGCTAATGCCATGCAGGGCGATCGCGAAAAGTGTCTGGAAGCGGGTATGGACGATTATATTACTAAGCCCGTGCGCCGGGAAGAGTTGGCCCTCGCCCTCAGCAAGTGCCAACCTCTGCGTCGGGATGAATTGAATGCCGTTACTGAACCAAAAAATCCAGATATTTCCGATCAAAATGGCAGTCATGTTACTAGACATTCGAGCGTTCAACCGCCAGCAAATTCGCCGATTAATTTTGAGGTTTTGCACAATCTCCGCGAGCTAGACGATGAGGACGATCCGGATTTTTTGGGGGAGTTGATTAAGATATATTTGTTAGACGCACAGCAGCATTTAGAAACAATTAAGGAAGCTATTTTTCTAGGTGACGCTGACAGTTTGAAGCTAGCTTCTCACACGCTGAAGTCGAGCAGCGCCAATTTAGGAGCGGTGTCTTTTTCGGAAGTATGCAAGGAGTTGGAGTTGATGGGCCGCGTGGCGGTTGAGTCTGGAGGGGAACAGGTTTTTGATGCGAGGGCGGCGCGCGATCGCCTATTGGAAGCCGAAGCTGAGTGGGAAAAGGTGCGATCGGCTTTTGAGACGGAATTGAAAACGGGGAATTTGCGATCGCAAATGGGGTAATTTGTTATTTGTTGGTTGTTATTTGTTAGTTGTTATTTGTTGGTTGTTATTTGTTGGTTGTTATTTGTTAGTTGTTATTTGTTAGTTGTTAGTTGTTATTTGTTAGTTGTTAGTTTCAATGGGAGCATCTCCGTTTTGCATTTACAGTGCGAGCTTAAGAGCTCGCACTACCATAAACAATGCTTCTTGCAAAACTGAGATGCTCCCAGTTTCAATAACCAATAGGGTGCATCTCTTTTTTTGCAAATATATTCCAATACGGTTCACTTAACGTTTTTTGTCATTGCGATCCCAGAGAGAGCAATCGCAGGGTCTGTTTGTCACATCGTTTTTCCCGGTGTACTGTCTTAAGTGAACTGTATTGAAATATATTCGTAGGGGCGAAGCATTCCGGCAGTAATACCATTTTTCTTTCATATGTGCTATGGATGAAGTCTTAGCCCCCCCGAAATCGCGGGGGGGGTAATATCTAGCGCTACTTTATGAAATTGGTATAAATCTCTGGCGATCGCTAATAAATTGTCTGCCGGAATGCTTCGCCCTTACAAAATTGAGATGCACCTAACCAATAACCAATCACCAATGCCCAATTCCCAATTCCCAATGCCCAATTCCCATATTTAACTTTCACCTAAATAGGCTTTGCGAACAGTTTCATTTGACTGCAAATCGCTAGCACTACCAGCCACTACAACCTCACCAGTTTGGATCACATAGCCGCGGTGGGCTACACTTAAAGCCATGCGAGCGTTTTGTTCTACGAGTAAAATAGTTGTACCTTCAGCATTAATATCGCGGACGATCGCAAAAATTTGACTGACTAACATCGGCGCCAAACCCATACTCGGTTCGTCCAACAATAGCAAACGGGGGCGGGACATCAAAGCGCGGGCGATCGCCAGCATTTGCTGTTCCCCGCCGCTGAGAGTGCCCCCTTTTTGACTAATTCTTTCTCGCAAACGGGGAAATAAATTTAAAGCTTTTTCCATATCCGACTTGATACCCAGAGTATCGTTGCGTAGATAAGCACCCATTTCCAGGTTTTCTTGCACCGTCATCCGCGGAAAAATCAACCTTCCTTCCGGGCTTTGAGAAATGCCCAAACGGACGATCGCCTCTGTAGACAGCGATTCCAAAGGCTTACCCTCAAATAATACAGTGCCGCTGCGCGGGCGCAGCAATCCTTGAATCGTGCGGAGAGTGGTAGTTTTCCCCGCCCCGTTGCTACCAATTAAAGTCACAACTTCTCCCTCCTTAACCGTTAATGAGACTCCTTTGAGGGCGTGAATATTTCCGTAATAGGTATGAATATCTTGAATTTCTAGCATAATTACTCTTTGTCGGCTATCTTTATATAGATTTTAATCAAAACACGGACATATTTACCATTACCCGTTGGCATCTTCTTCTTTTCCCAAATAAGCCTCAATCACGCGAGGATCTGCGCGAACTTCATCGGGAGTTCCCTCAGCAATTTTAGTACCGTACTCCATTACACTCACGCGATCGCTAATTCCCATCACCACTTTCATATCGTGTTCGATCAGCAAAATACTCAAATCCAACTCATCCCGAATCCGGTAAATAAACCGAGTTAGATCGGCCGTTTCATTCGGGTTCATCCCCGCAGTCGGTTCGTCCAACAGCAAAACTTTTGGGTCAGATGCCAAAGCCCTCGCAATTTCCAATCTGCGCTGGTCGCCGTAGGAAAGGTTTTTTGCCAACTCCGGCGCTTTCTTCACGCCTAAACCGACAAAATCTAGCATAGTCAGCGCTTTTATTTTAGCTTCCCGTTCCTCCGAATTCACAGTCGGAGGGCGGAGGATTGCACCCAACAAACCAGCTTTTAAACGGCAATGTCTGCCTACTAAAATATTATCCAACACAGTCATGTTGTTGAACAATCGGATATTTTGAAAAGTTCTAGCAATCCCGAAAGTTGTCAGGCGATCGGGCGGTAAACCTGTGATATTTTTATTTTCCAGTACCAACTGGCCCGCACTCGGTTTGTAGATGCCGGTCAGCATATTAAAGAATGTGGTTTTACCCGCACCGTTGGGGCCAATCAAACTGGCGATCGATCCTTTTTCTAAGGTTAAGCTGACTTGATTTACCGCAGTCAAGCCGCCGAATCGCATTGTCAGTTGCTGTGCTTCTAATAGTGACATTTTGGTTGTGTTTCCTAATATTAGTTAAGCTGTGATACCAATTTTTTATGAGGGTGCATAGAATCTGATCCCCCCTAACCCCCCGAATAGTCGGGGGGGCCAAGAGTTACTCAAAGTCCCCCGACTATTCGGGGGATGCGAGGGGGATCGGGATATGTGCAACTTCACATTAAATTGGTAAGAGAGTTCGGATTCTATATAATACCAAATCTGATCTGTTAAAGTGCGTCAGCTTGGCTGTGGTGGGATGCTCGTTACGACAAGGAAAAATTAGGGCCTCGGAATGCGTTACATAAAGTCTTAGGCTAAGCTTTATAACTGGGTTTCAGCTTAACGACGACAAAAAGGGTGGAAAATTAAATTACACTGATATTTGGTCGCGGGCGATCGGCTACTATAGTAGGGGGTATTGTTGAGGTCGGAATTATGATGAAGCTTGGTTTGCTGGTGCGATCGCAAAACCTCTCCGCAGAAAAATCTCCAAACAACGACTTAGGAATCGGAAAAGTTACCGAGCTATCCTACTCTACAGCAACGGTTGAATACTTCTGCTCGATCGGGCAACGCCTAGAAAAAATCTTACCCTTAACTTCGCTTTCTAGAGTTCGACTCCCGCCTCAGACACGATGTTACATCCAGCCAGAAAACCAGGATACATGGATAATTGGTCGAATTTTTGACTGGGACGAAGATAAAAGTCTGTATCGCATCGATCTACCCGATAAAAAGATAGCATTAGTTGCCGAACAGGAAATTTACGTTCGCTGCAACCTACCCATCGATGATCCCATCGAAATTCTAGCGATGAAAGGTCAGGAAACGCCTTACTTTCACGATCGGCGTTTAGCTTTTGTCCGGTGTCTGATCCAACAGGGCGCCGTCAGTCGCGGGATGACAGGGCTGATTTCTGCCAATATTGACCTTTATCCCCATCAAGTTGAAGTTGTCCGCCGCGTGCTCGAAGACCCGATTCAACGCTATCTTTTAGCTGATGAAGTTGGACTGGGAAAGACGATCGAAGCAGGTGCTATTCTGCGCCAGTATCTCCTCGATGAACCCCAGGGACGTGCAGTGGTAATTGTGCCGCAATACCTGCGGGAACAGTGGCTTCAAGAATTAGAAAATAAATTCTATCTCTCTGACTTTCTCTCTGAATTTGCCGATCGCGTCCAGGTACTTGCTGTAGAGGATGTCGATCGAGTCAGCCCGAATGCCGCTTTGGGCTTCCTGATTTTAGATGAAGCACATCATATTGCAGCAATGGCGACTTCTTCAGATTCGAGAGAGCGCAGGCGTTTCCAAACTTGCAAACACCTCGCTCACAAAAGCGATCGCCTACTCTTATTATCCGCAACTCCAGCGATCGATCGCGAGCAAGATTTCCTGGTAATGCTGCACCTCCTAGATCCGATCACCTACCAAATTGATGATGTGGAAGGTTTTCGGGCGAGGGTGAAAAACCGCCAACAAATTGGTCGAGTTTTACTTTCATTTAAAGAGGGTGCAAATCCGTTTGTGCTTAAAACTAACCTCAACCAACTGCGAAATTTGTTTGCTGAAGATAAATATTTGCTAGATATGGTAGAGGAGTTGCAAAATTGCTTGCTTTCTCCAGAAATACGAACGGGCGATCGCGATCCAATAGTGCGATCGATCCGCACCCACATCAGCGAAACCTATCGGCTGCACCGCCGAATGCTCCGCAACCGCCGCGCTGCGGTAGAAGATGTAATTTTTGACCGCAATGTGACACCAAAATTAGAATATGACTTAGATGAGCGATCGGCCCAAATTCACGAACTAATTGATGAATGGCGCACAGTCGCTCCTAACCAACCACAATATCAGCAAATATTTCTACTTTTATTGAGTGCCAGCGGCACTTGGTTGGGGATTTTAGTGCAAGTGCTGGAAACCCGTTTAAGCAGCATTTATCATTCTGATTTGATGCCCGAATTCGGTGGCGATAATCTCCGCATTCTCAGAGAAACCCCTCACTTTTCTGGGGAAGAACAGATTTTGCAATCTTTACTAAGGATTATTCAGCAACCTTCAGAAGAGGGCGATCGCATCGAATTACTAAAAATAGTAATACTGTCTCATCTTTCAGACACTCTTAAGCTTCAATCTTATCGCAGCAACCAGCATAAATTGCTCGAACAGGTGCAACAGCGAATTCGCCGACCGATATCGGGAGACACCCTACCTAAAATTGTTATTTTTACCAGTTTTGCCCAAACAGGCGCTGAAATTTTCCGGTGCTTATCAGATACTTTTGGTCGGGAATCTGTAGCTAGCCATCAATTATGCCTGTCTCGTTCTGATGTTGAAAAAAACCTCGATCGCTTCAAAAACGACCGAAATTGTTTCATGCTTGTTTGCGATTCCTCCGGCGAAGAAGGCCGCAACTTTCAATTTGTCAATTGGATGATTAATTTCGATATTCCCCGATCGCCAAATCGTTTAGAACAAAGGATTGGCAGGATCGATCGCATCGGCCGCCCTTTAAATGTTCAATTTACAGTATTCGCAGGCTCAGACTTAGAAGATAGCCCTCACGATGCTTGGTATCAATTATTAAAAGACGGTTTCGGCATCTTCCGTCAATCCATCGCCAGTCTTCAGTTTTATGTAGATGAAAAACTGCCTGAACTAGAAGCTGCTTTGTTTCAATCTGGTGCTAGCGGACTATTGGACAAAATCACTGCCATTCAACAAGAAATAGAGCGCGAACAACTGAAAATCAGCGAACAAAACGCTTTAGATGAAATAGATGCCCAGGATGAAAACGCTACCGAATATTTTCAAAATTTAGATGATTTTGACGCTCGCCATCAGCAAATTCAACGAGTAACAGAAGGCTGGATCTGTGAAGCACTTCACTTTAAACAAATTGACGACCCAAACTTAGAAAAAGTAGCGCGCTATCAACCTAGTAAACGTACTTTAATTCCCATCCACGACCTGCAAACTCGCTTTGCTACTCGTATAGAACGACCTGGTACTTATAACCGGAGAATATCAACTCAGCATCGCGGTGTCAACCTGTACCGAATTGGCGAAGGATTTGTGGAAGCACTAGCATCTTATATCAATTGGGATGACCGGGGTCAAGCCTTTGCGATGTGGCGGTGCGATGAATCTTCGGATGCTGGAGAAGGGATGGAATGGTTTGGTTTTCGCTTTAATTATCTAGTCGAGATTGATTTGGAAATATCCCAAAAAGTTTTAACAGATTTGGGGATAGACGATCGCAAATACAAGGCTCTCAAACGACGCGCTGATGCACTGTTTCCCCCAACGATCGAGACAATTTTTATTGATGCTAGGTGCGAACCGATGAGCATTGTTGAAGATGAAGCACTTTTGAAGATCCTGCAACGTCCGTATAAGAGTAAAACCAGTCATTCATGTCGAGATTACAACTTGGCAAAAAGCCGATCGCCAATTCTGAATGAGTTTGTCGATCCTAGTAATTGGTCAGAATTTTGCCACCGGGCGCGTCGGACTTCTGAAACACTGTTGGGCGATCGCACTTCTTTCATCGAACTCTGCGAACAACAGGCCAAAATTGCCGATCGCAAACTAGGAAAAAGACTTGCTCAACTGCGCCTGCGCCTCAATCGCTTAGCCCAAAGCCAACCAACTTCGCACTCGTTATTAGCGCAGGAACTCAGCATAGAAACTGCTTTAAGTCAAGTTATTTTACAAGGAATTCGCCATCCCAAAATCAAGCTCGATTCTGTAGGATTCACTATCGTTTCTGGGCGAGTTCCAGTTCAAATTCAGAAAGAGGAGGATGAGTGATGGCTGATTCATTTCAAGAGTTAAGAGACATTCTCCAAACAGGTAAGATTCCTGCTAATACAAGTCAGTTTTCCGAAGCTTGTTACAGGCGCTTGCTGGATGCTTTGGCTGCTGCGGGAACTCCTGACGCACCGGAAAAAGGGGATATTGCTGCTTTAGTGCGTCACGTATTGCGGCGGGAAGATGAGCGACAGGGTGGAATGCCGCAAACTCTCAAAGTACCTCCGACTTATCCTTTCCCCCATCGAGAAATTTGGCAGCAAAGCGGCATCGATGTTTTGGTTGAAGGCTCGGATTACTATTTAATTAGCGCTCGTCCTTGGCAACCAAATTGGCTGGATTTTTCCAAACAATATGCTCCAGATAAACCCGTATTTAAAGAGAAAAATCGCCGTAATTACGAGGAAGTAGTGGGAGATCCGTTCCTGGAATTGGTGGATAGGAAGAAGTATCGGAGTGTCGGGCAACGCGAAGCAATTCGTGCTGTTTTGACTGCTCCTGAGAGAGCTACACTTGCGATTAATCTGCCTACGGGCTCGGGCAAAAGTCTCTGCGCTCAGTTGCCAGCGCTTTTGCGATCGCACATTGATGGTGTCAGTGCGATCGTTGTGCCGACTACAGCACTCGCGATCGACCAAGAACGAGCTTTAAAACCCTTTGTCAACCATCCAACTGCCTATTATGGCGATGAGTCTGAGGAAGGACAACAGAAACGGCAGGAAATTCGCGATCGCCTTCGCAACGGCACTCAGCGCATCGTTTTCACCTCACCCGAAAGCTTGATGAATTCCCTCGCACCGGCTCTTTACGAAGCAGCAAGCTTAAATAAATTGAGGTATTTCGTAATAGATGAAGCTCATATCGTCGAGCAGTGGGGCGATGATTTTCGCCCGGCATTCCAAGAACTTCCAGGCTTGCGAAGAGACTTATTGCGTTTAACATCTTTTACAACTTTATTGCTGACTGCAACCCTAACCGAATCCTGTTTAGATACCCTGGAAACTTTATTCGGAAAACCCGGCCCGTTTCAAGTGATATCTGCCGTGCAATTGCGCCCAGAACCTTCTTACTGGTTTGCTTGGTGTCAGAGTGAAGAAATCAGAAAACAGCGACTAATTGAAGCTGTTTGCAATCTCCCTCGCCCTCTGATTGTTTACGCCACCAAACGCGAAGATGTCAGGCGGTGGCAACAGGATTTGTTGCGTGCTGGATTCAAGCGGTGTGCGATGATGACCGGAGAATCTAGCACAACAGAACGCTCTCAACTGATTCAAGACTTGCGCGAGAGACGAGTTGATATAGTAGTTGCTACTTCGGCTTTCGGATTGGGCGTCGATCAGTCAGATGTTCGAGCCGTAATTCATGCCTGCATCCCCGAAACTATCGATCGATTCTATCAAGAAGTCGGTCGCGGAGGTCGAGACGGCAAGGCTGCAATTTCCCTCGCACTGCATACCGATGAAGACCTAAAAATTGCCAAGTATCTTAACGAAAAATCTGCAATTACGATCGAACGGGGTTTGCAGCGGTGGGAAAGTATGTTTCTCAAAAAAGAACCCTCGATCGATGGTCGGTTTCGCGTTCTTGTCAATATTCCTCCATCTTTACAACTAGCAGATATTGACATGAACAGCGAACAGAATCAGGCTTGGAACATCCGCACTTTAACGCTGATGAGTCGGGCAAGTTTAATCGAAATGGATGCCGATCGACCGCCGCTTATCAAAAATTTTGAATCGAAAAACGCTTATCAAAAAGCTTGGGAACTGCACCGAGAATCCCGCTTTATTCGGATTCTAGATGAATCGCATCTGAAAAAACAAACCTGGGAACAGAAAGTAGAACCAATTCGCCAGCAAAGCCAAAACAGGAGCTATAAAAACTTGGAATTGATGCGCGAGGCTTTGCGACCCGAACGCTGTATTTCGGAAATCTTAGCTGAAGCTTACACAATAGGCGATCGTACAATACCAGAACCGAGAAAGCAGGTGATAGTTTCTCGTGCTTGCGGCGGATGTCCTGTTTGCCGAAAAAACCGGGAATCAATATTTTCGGGAATTATGCCCGCGCCGATATCTGTATGGCAAAACCCTAAACTTTTTGTAGGTAAAGAACTAGAACGATTGCTAGCAGGAGATAACTTAATGCTGATTTTCTATGAATCTATGGAGGAGAAAAGTTGGAAACGCAAAAGCCCTCAAGTTTTTCAATGGTTGACGGAGCAAGGAATTAAGAATTTAGTTGTTACTCGCGAATTTTATAGTACATTAATTAAAGAACCAAATCTAATTTCAGATGCTTTTATATTTTTGTTTGAAAAATACCAACCCATTCTGATGCCGCGCATTCCTACCCTGATCTTTCATCCACCAGGAAAGGCTATTCCTGAGAAATATCTGTCACCAAACAGAACTTCTGACGCGCCGCTGATTATCGTGCTTCCGGTAGATACAGCAGATCCCAGTCGCAATGACCGCAAGCTAATTGATATTTTTCCAGGTAAATATTTTATGTTTAACCACTTTTGTACGGAGGTGAATTTATGAGCGTATTAAAAACTGCTTTGGCTGCTCCTAGCCGAATGCGAGGCATATTTAGATATTTACTTCAAGCACCCAAACAGCGAGAAAACAGGGAAAAACTCACTGGGTTGCTTTCTCCCGATAAATTATCAGAAGGGAGAAACAAAGGTGCGGAACATCCGATGTTTGATGCTGCACTGCGAGAAAGTATCAAGTGCGGTTTATTAATCGAAGAAAACGAGGATATTGCTATAAATTTTAATCTTACTGAAGAAGCTCGACATCCTCAAACTGGCGATAAGTTGTTGCCGGATACGCTGGTACAGCTATTTTTCGCTTCTGATAATGAAGATGAAGCAGATTTAGGCAGGTTAATAGCATGGTATTTAGCCCAAGATATTTATGATGCTCCCGATACATGGGAAAAAGTAGAACAGCTTGTCGCAGAGCAGGGAGTTGCTGAGTCTTTAGATTTGAAAATATCCAGCAATACTTTGTTCGGTCAACTCGCGGACTGGATGTGTTATTTTGGGTTTGCTTGGAGTCATGCTTTAGGAGGAAATAAAAGAATAGTTGCCGAACCAACTGCTTATCTCAAACGAAATTTAAAAGAGTTATTTCAAGGAGAAGTAAAAGCTAAACTTTCGCTTGGAGAGTTTGTAGATCGTTTAGCCGAAAAATGTCCTCTGTTTGAAACTGGCAAATTTCGAGAACAAGTTGAGGATAAAATCGGTTCTTGCTTGCCAAATCATTTATCAACTAGCACGGCTTTTGCTTTATTCCGCCTTCAGGATGATGGCTGCATCCAGCTTATAAAAGAGTCGGATGCCGATTTATTCATCCTTCCAATTGGTGACAAAGAAGCAGGATTTTCTCATATTATTTGGACGGGAGTAGAACTATGACTTTTACAAAATTTGTTTGCTGGGATGTCGATCGCGTTCGCCGCGTGATGGGTGTGGAAGCTACCCAAACGGCAGATAGTATATTTCTGGCAACTCACCATCCGATCGCCATGTACCGCCAGGAACTTATCGAAATACCGTCGCAAGTTCGCTACAGTGAGGAACAATTTCTGAAGGATTTTCTGGCAGAACAAGATTTCGCTTTCGTACCAGTTTTAGGAAGTTCTGGCACAGGAAAATCTCACCTGATTCGCTGGCTGGCCGCCAATATTGAATCGACACAAAAGCGTCGAGTTTTGCTGATTCCCAAAATAGGAACGAATCTCAAAGATATTATCAGTTTAATATTAGAAGGGATGGCAGGAGCCACCTTCGATGAATACCGGCAGCGTTTAAATCGAGCCACTAGCACCTTGACTGAAGCACAAGCGCGGGAACAAACTCTGAATCAGCTTGCTGCTGCGGTTGGCCCAAATGGTCGGGGCGATCGCACTAATCTTTCTGATGCACAAGATTACCTAGTTGATGTAATTGACTCTTTTTTATACGATCCATTTTTCCGAGAACACTGGCTAAAGGATGAAGGTATTATTCATCAATTAGTTATCCACATTCTCGGACATCGAGATACGGTAGAAATTGTGGAAGAACGGCGGCAATTTTCGCTTGAGGACTTGCCTCTAAATGTTTTAGACTTGCAAAAAGCTGGGGAGCGATCGCGGGAATTTTATAGCTTGTTAATCGGCGATGATGATATCCAAAAGGAAACTGTAGATTGGTTGAACCGACATTTAGATGAAGCGATCGCTCAGGTTTTGAGCCTCGGGCGGGAAGACTTGCAAAGATTAATGCGAGAAGTTCGCGAAACTTTAGCCGAAGAAGGAGTAGAATTAGTTTTGCTAATTGAAGATTTTGCGAAATTTCAAGGAATCGATCGCGAAGTTTTAGAAGCAGTTTTAGCGAGGCCGCAACAAGCCGGAGGCAAATCTTTGTGCGCGATCCGAACGGCGCTAGCTTGTACTACGGGATATTTTGACGGTCTGAGGTTAGATACTGTAAAACAACGGATTACTTTTAGCGTTAATCTCGATGTCGGTACAGTTGGAAAACAACAATCTTTAGTGAATTATTCAGATATCAAACAATTTGTGGCGCGATATCTCAACGCGGTGCGTTTGGAGGATAAAATAATTCAAGATTGGGCTAAGTCTCGCAATGATGAAGATTCAGATAAAGCAGCTTTAAGTAGTGCTTGCAGTGAATGCGAACACAAACTAGCTTGTCATGCAGGTTTTGGAGAAGCGGACGGTTTTGGTTTGTATCCCTTCACGCCTGAAGCATTAGAGCAGATGCTTGCCAGGGTAAACCCCGAAACTTTTAAACCTCGATTTTTGATTAGAGATGTTCTCAAGTGGACTCTAGAAAATTCTATTTCCGATCTTCAGCATGGAGATTTTCCTACTATTTCTCTGCGAGAACACTTTGGCAAAATGCGCCTGAGTGCAATGGTTCAGGCAGATATTAAAGCCAAAGACCAACAAAATTACGATCGCCGCCAAATTCTCCTCGATTTGTGGACTGATAGTAACGAGCTTTGCGATTTGCACCCGGAAATTCACTCTGCATTCGATCTTCCTGCACTGGGCCTGAAGGTACATTCGACTAAAGTTTCACCATCTGTTTCGCGGGCTAAAGAGTCTAGAACTTCGGTTAATAATTATCAAGTTGAGCCGCAATCTCAAACTGAAAAAGTTTCGGAAAAGCTGACGAATCAACTGCAAATTCTCGATCGCTGGAACAACCAAGATATTCTCCCGCAAGATATCGGTGGAGAACTGCGACCGTTGATTTACTCAGCGATCGGCGATCGGATAGAATGGGACACAGAAATGCTGCTTAAGGGGAGTTTTGCTAGTAGTGGGACAACATACTTTAAAAGCAGAAATATTACTTTTTTCAGTCCAAAAGTGACAAGGGAGACGATTTCTGGAGTTAAATTATCTCTTCCCCTTAATCCTGATGATGCAGATGAGTTTCGAGAAAGCGCGATCGCCTTTCAAGCCATTTTGCAGTACAATCATTACAAGCATTGGAAGTTCCCCGAGGGCGATCGCTACTTCCGCACCTACGCCAAACAACTGGAAAGATGGAGTCAGTATGTTGTTGGCCAGATTCGCCTGTATCCCCGCGAGTCTGGGGAACCCTGGAGTCCTGTACCTGCGGCAGTTGAGCTACTGGCGATCGCAGCAACAATGGCCGGAAATCCTGCAAATTCGATGGAAGATTTGATTAATAGTTTGTTTCTCGACTTAGAAGCAAAAGATTTAGAAAATCGTTCAGCTAACTGGAAAAAGCTATTTAATAGCTTGAAAAACCAGCGCGAGGCTTTACTAGAAATTGTTACCAGCCGCACGGCTTGCACAAAAGGAAGTTCTAAACAATTTCAGATTATTGATGTTGTACAAATCCTCGATCCATTGCAACAGGTTAGCAAATCTTGGCAACTTCAATGTGAAATTCCGGTCGATGTTCGAGAAAAGTTTCCCGAAATCAATAAAGCGCGTCAAGCTGCGGATGAAATGCTAGAAACAGCGATTCAAGAAGAGTGCGATCGGCAACTTGCTGTTTACAATTCTCTCATATCTGAATTAGGAGAAGACATCAAGAAAAAAAATGTTATCGATTTAGTCAAAAAGGCGATCGATAGTTCAAAAGAAGCTGGTGTATTTCGAGGGAGAAAGAGTGGCGATGACCTAAAATTAGTATTGGAACAGTTTAAACGAGTTGGGCTTTCTAGCTATTTAGAAACAATGAAGCGCGTGCAAGCTGAGAAAGATAATTCAGATAGCAAACCGAGCAAGCTGCTTAAATATCTCAGCGAAAATCATCAAAAAGCAATGACAGAAGCTTCGGAATTTCTCGGAAACACTAACAATTTTCTTGATGCTTCTATAAGCGATGTCAATAACCAGATTGAACTACTAGAAAGGTCAGGTGGCGCGACAGTAGAATCTTGCCATAGAGCTATTCAAGATGGATTGGCTAGACTGCGAAATCTAATTACTGAAATTAAAGGATAGATAATATGCTTGTCGAAAAATCCACTCAACTGATTGAGTTATCTCAAAAAAGAATTAATCTTCAGAGGTATGCAACTAATCTTCAAGGCTTTCAATCTCGACAACAACAAATCGAGCAAGCTGTCGCTGGAACTCTACCTCTCGTTCAATGTTTGAGAGCTTTTCATCAAAGAGGACTTGCTAATTTTGCTTTAGCTCAAAAAGCAGATACCCTACTGATATTTATTACGGATGTTGAGGCAGAATTTAAAGCAGATCCTGAGTGGATCATAGACAATAAAAATTTTAACAAAAAGAATTTCACTACTAGGATAGAGCAATTGCAAAAAGCTCTAGAAGACCAATTGAGTCAAGCTTGGCAGTGCTATCGAAATCAAAATAAGCCCAGCACTAATCATGAAATCCTGAATTTATTGGATAAAGTTTCGGCATTTAAGCCAACTGTTCAACGGATTAGAAGTTTAGATTTGCAAATTCGGGAGTCTAACTCAATTCCCCAAAGCATTGAGGATTTTGAGAAAGTCGATCGGCTAATTGAGCAATTAAAGCAGTGCTGGGATGGCTTAAATGCTGATGAGGTTCCTGAAGCAGTGCTTCGTTTTCTGAGAGTTGCTGCTAATGAGGGTGCTACCCTGAGTCTTTTAACGCCAGAGGTAAAAGATTGGTTGGCTAAAAACCGTCTGATTGATTCTTTACGAATTCGCTTGACTTAATTATGTTATGTTCGATATTTTAGACTGCATTTTCTAACGTACAAACAAAGTAGAATTTTAATAGATTAGATTCTAGGGAACGGTGAGGGCGGTATTGTTGGTGCAACTCCGCAGTTGAGAAGTTGTCAATAATTTTGAGTTGGAGTTCTTCAGTCAAAGTTTCAATATTTTCAAATCCAGTAATCCACGGCGCATACATACTTTCGTATTTATCGATGTAATCATTGATATCTTGGTAGCCCGTGGTTCTTGCAATCACCTTTTCCGACATATAATCAAAGGACAACTTGAAAGATTTAACATTGTCGCGAATTTTTTCTAATACAAATATGACATCTTTCTTGGCAAGTAAGGTAGTGTTACCTTCCCATAAAAAGTATGTAGCTTGCTCAAAATCAAAATCGTTCTGTTTCAGCAAAGCGATTAAATCATCTTGCACGTAATCGCCGGGAATGTAGCGGACATTGGCTGTAACTTTGTTAGCTTTGAGAGTTGAGGCTTTTAATTCAAGTGTCGCGCGATCGTCTATTTCCCAATAAGCCACTGATTCTCCATTCATTCTCGCAGCGCGAGTATCCAAACCCGATCCTAAAATCACGACTTGCTTGCAGCCTGCTAAAATTTGATTTGACAACACATCGTCAAAATATTTAGTACGCAACTTAATCATTTCTTTAGCCGCCGGAGAGTTTTGAGCTATTTCGCCCGCAATTCTTTTTGTTTCCTCATTCAGCCAAATTTTGACTACATTGTCGGTGTAAAGAGGAGCAGTTTCTGCATTTTCTTCTGCTCTAAATTCTGCGACAACAAAAGCAGTTGCTGTTACATTCTTACTCATTGCTCATTTTCCCCCTTAACTATTAGATATTTCCAGAAAGTCCTTTCTTGAACAGGCAAGATGCCTGTTCCACAAGAATTATTGGATGGATCTATTGATTTCTCGCATCTGCTAAAGTCTGATTGTTCGCCTCAGCATCATCATGCAATTCTGCTTGATGAATTTTATCGGGAATCAGCCCTTCCGGCCGCACGATCATCATCACAACTAAAGTTAAACCGAAGAGAAATAAACGCATTTGAATCGGGTCTAAACTGGTGGCGAGAAAGTCTGCTAACTGCGGAATTGCTATTCTCGGCAACACAAAAGTATTCATAAAACCTTTGAGGACTTGGGCGAGTTGGGGTAGATAAAGCCGATCGGCAGACATGATAATGATACCGCCCAAAATCACGCCTGTCATGTTGCCCAAACCGCCTAAAATCACCATGCACAGGATGATGACGGAGACTGAGAAATCGAAGACGCTGGGAAAAATGGCGCTGATATAAGCTGCGTAAAATGCGCCTGCAAACCCCGAAAATGTCGCTCCCATTGCAAAAGCCGAAAGTTTGGTTTTGACGAGGTTAATGCCCATGGCACTCGCTGCTAATTCATCTTCGCGCATGGCATTCCATGCCCTTCCCAAACGGGAATCTTGCAGCCGCGAAATCATGAAATATGCGAAGACAACTAGCAGCAAAATTAGGTAGTACCAGGGAAAGTAGTTACCGGTGCTGAATGTGCCGACGATCGGGAGAGATGGACGCCCGATCGGGTTTATGCCCGCTTCGCCGCCGGTGAGGTTAAAAGGTCGATCGCACCCAACGAGACAAAGCACCAATTCCGGCTTACCCAAAACAGCAGCGACTATCTTCGAGATTGGTTCGTCGATGCGAATCGCGGTTAAATTTCTAAATACCACCGGAATAATTTCACCAAAGCCGAGGGTGACGATCGCCAAATAATCGCCCTTGAGTCGCAGTGTCGGAATACCGAGGATAACGCCCGATAGGCCAGCTACACCAGCGGCGATCGGCAAAACCACCCAAAAGTTCCAAGCAATATTTACCTGTCCCGAAGATAGCAAAGCCGTCGTGTAAGCGCCGATCGCAAAAAACGCCGCATATCCCAAATCCAACAAGCCCGCAAAACCCACAGTAATATTCAAACCCAGCGCCAACATAATAAAGATTTGAATCTGTACTACCGTAGCAATCCAGCCGGTCTTAGCCTCAAGATCGATAAACGGAAACAGAATTAAGATAAAAGCTAATGTTACCAGAGTAGCCTGTCGCTGGCGTTCTCCCTGCAAACCCTGCAAAGCGCCCATTAACGTAGCTGTCAAAATTGCGATCGTCAAACTGCAAATTCCGTGCAGTAAAGTAGTCGGCAAATCCACCGCAGATTGACCAGAAAAAGGTCGAATCACAACTCCTTCGAGGACGCTAGCAACTAACAGCCAAACTCCCAATCCCAATCCGGCTAAACTGCCAATTGTCGCACCCATTTTCGGGTTGTTAACCTTCTGTTCCTGACCAGCCATAAAGCCTGCGGCTGTGCCCATCAGCCAGCCGATGACGGTGCCGCTCCAACCGCCGAATAGGATGACTGTCAAAGAGGCGATCGCTCCTAGAATACCACTAGATTTAATTGCTTGGATTATTTTGTTTGACATAGAAGAAGGAAGAAGGAAGAGGGAAGAAGGAAGAGGGAAGAGGGAGTGATATCAAATTGGGAGCGGCTATCCCTCGGTTTGAAACCAGGGAATATTTAATGGGGCTACTGTATTGCACTCAATTGAGAAGTGCTACTGTACAAATAAACATAAATTTTAATTGTATCTATCGACACAACATTAAGTATTTTTTCAGTAATATAACTTAGCACGATCGCGGACTATTTTTTATCTTGAATATAAGATAATATACTTTAAGCTTTTGCTACACAGGTGCACGACACCTAGCCTGCTTGCTCTTCTTACATAATTTTCCTGCCTAGTATGCACAATAATCCACGAATTATCCACTTAACCGAGGTTTCGGCGACCGATTTCCCCACTTCCGACAACTACAGGTACAAGTGCCGCGTGCAGATGCTCTCCGATGAGGGACAACCTTTGTTGCAAAAGGATTCCTTTAGCCGCAAGCAACCAAGCTGGTTATTGGATCTGAAAAACAACGGAGACTGCACGATCGCCATTACCCTATGCTACCGGGAAGGAGATATTACTCTGCCCTGGCAGGATGCCGCAACGGTCACATTGGCGACGCAGGATTACCTCAATGGTGAAACCAGCGCCGAGTTAGAATTTCCGATCGCCAACTGGAATCTAGCACCTCAGTTGAAGTTGAAAACTCGCCTTACCCAAAGTACCAGTGACGTAAGTAGCAGCACGCTGACGCTGTTGGGACATTCGGGAAATCGTCGCCTCCACGCGCCAGCAAGTCAGAGCAACGGCCAAAATGAATTCGAGATGCCCGAAGCGGTTCCCCTCACACCGCAAGAGGAAGTAATTGTCAAAGACGTTTGGAACAAGCTGCGGGCGTGGAAAGAATTGCAAATGGAAAAGTTCTTGAAGCGCCTCTTGCTGGAGGCTCCAGAACTAGAGTACATCTTTGGGGATGCCCTCGACACCGTAAGCGACTACTTTTTTGAGTTGCTTGACTGTTGCGTACATCAGCTTCAGCCTTATACCCAGAACGTGATTTCGGAACCTCTGATGGGGGTGCCGGCAGAAAAAGGTGATAGCTTCGATAATGTTCAGGATTACGGAGCGCTGTTTGCCGATATGGGGATGCGTCCTCATCACTGGTTGAAAGCCCGGCAGGTGTGGATGTGGATGTTGCCGTCGATTCCGTACCTAGAAGAGTACGATCGCGAAAATCTAGCAAAAGGAACCCACTCCGCTGTTTACCGATTTTTCAACACCGATGTGATTGTCCCAATGGTAGAGGCGATGCGTCGCTACGAAGAGGCAATGCTTCCAGATGTCAAGCAACGCATGGCGGATTCTTTAACCATCCTCAGACAGAATACGCAGCAGATTGGAGAGGCATTTTTTCAAACTCTATTTGAAAAATACCCGTTCATGCTGCCTATTTTTGGACGGACAAACATGGATTATCTGTCCTTGAACCTGTTTGAGGTATTGGAATTTTTGGTTAACTGCTTCCACGGCGGCAGTAGAGACGAACTAATTCAAGATCTCCGCGTGTATATCTTTAATGAGATTGACACAGACGGGACTGGAACAATCTCTATTGAGGAACTCATCGATTACTCGCGCAAGTCCGGGCTATCCATCCCCATCAGCGAGTTGAACGATCTGTTTGCTCGCGTAGATGTCGATGGTAGTGGCGAGATTGACTTTGATGAATTTGAAGAGTTGATAGTCCAGCAGTTAGGAACCCAGGTGAGTATTGATGATATACCCTCCTGCGCCTATGCTGGTATGGTACAGGTATTGGTGCTCATACTTGAGAAGTATGTGCCAGACTTCACCCCTGAGTTAGGGCACGCATGGCAGACGTTGTTCGATCGCGTTATTAACGTGATGAAGTTGCCCAAGCTGAATGAGGAGCGATTTCTCAAAAAAGCCAAGCAGTATTTGAAGCAGATTGCTACCGAGCAAGAATGGGAACCGGAGGATCAAGCGCGGCGTTGGGTAGAAATCCAAGAGGAAGTGAAAGCCACAGGCACTTACACCCACACCTACGAAGAATTAGCCTATGGGGCACAGTTGTCGTGGCGCAATGCTTCCAAGTGTATTGCTCGAATTCAGTGGAATAATATGGTGGTGCGCGATCGCCGCTATGTCACCAACCCCGACGAGATGTTTCGCGAGTTAGAAGAACACCTGCGATACGCCACGAATGGGGGCAATATTCAAATTACGATGACCGTCTTCCGTCCCAAACAGCCGAAGGAACGCTGGGGCCCACGCGTCTGGAATTCCCAATTGATTCGCTATGCCGCTTACGAGCAACCGAACGGGAGTATTATGGGCGATGGCGCCAACTTTGAGCTCACCGCAGCAATCTTAAAACTCGGCTGGCAACCACCGGAACCACGCACACCCTACGACATCCTCCCCCTAGTGATTGAAGTCCCAGGAATGGAACCGAAATTCTATGAGTTTCATCAAGACGATGTACTGGAAGTGGAAATTGAGCATCCCACAATTCCAGAGTTCAAGTCCCTCGGCTTTCGGTGGTATGCCATCCCAGCCATCAGCAACTTCCGCATGGACATCGGCGGCATTACCTACGCCTGCCTTCCTTTCAATGGCTGGTACATGGGTACCGAGATTATGCGGGATTTCTTGGAAGATTGGCGCTACGACAAAACGGAGGACATCGCCAAAGTTCTCAAGCTGGATACCAGTTCTGAGCAAACGTTGTGGCGCGATCGCGTAGCATTAGAACTCAACATCGCTATCCTATACTCATTCCAAAAAGCTAAAGTTTCGATGGTGGATCACCAGACTGCCTCCAAACAATTCATCGCTCACGACTTGCGCGAAAAGAAAGCAGGGCGCGAGTGTCCGGCAGATTGGGGTTGGGTCGTACCACCCTCTGGAGGGAGTACCTGCCCAGTCTGGCATCACCAGATGCGCGACTTTTACCTAGACCCTGCCTATCACTATGGAGCCGATCGATGGACAGTGGAAGACGGCATTGACCTGGAAAAATTCATCACTACTACCGACGAGGACGACAACAAGCAAGACCGCATCCTGATTCTCTACGCCTCTGAAACAGGTACAGCCGAAGGCTTTGCGCGGAAAGCCTCCCGTCAACTCCAGCGCTACAAAGCGAAAGTGATGGCCCTCGATGAATACAATACCGATACCCTTGCCTCTGAAAAGCTCCTCCTAATCGTCACCTCCACCTTCGGTAATGGCGAAATCCCCGGAAACGGCCAAAAATTCCTTCAGTGGTTGAAGAAACAGCCTGCGGGTTCCCTCAGTGGGTTGAGCTATTCCATCCTGGGAATTGGCAGTACCGTTTACGAACACTTCTGTGCTGCGGCAATTTCGGTAGATAAAACACTCGCAAAGGCAGGGGCTAACTGCATTGTGCCGTTGCATAAAGGGGATGAAATTAAGGGACAGGCAGACACCTTCAAACAGTGGCTGGGACTCATCTCCCGCGTTTTAGGTGAGGATGTCACCTCCGCAGATGCCACAACCGCATCCGCCCCAAAACTCAACGTTACCTTCTTAAATGAGGCAGAAGCGGCAACCGTTGCCCCTCTAGCCGTGAGTGGAGATAAAGCCATCGAAGTTCCTGTCGTCGCAAATCAAGAACTGCTCCAAGAGGTGATTCCTGGTAGTCGTTCTACTCGTTATATCATGTTCGATATTTCCGATAGCGATTTACAATACGAAACCGGCGATCACGTTGCTATTTATCCTTGCAATCCACCAGAATTAGTACAGCGGTTGTGCGATCGCCTTTCAGTCACCCCTAATACCTATTTCACAGCTAGTTACGTAACACCAGATGGCACTCAAATAGAAGACCAACCCCCCATTGCCGTCCCAACAACCGTAGGTCAGGTTTTCTCCGAAGAACTCGATCTAGCTTTGCGGGAACCCTTCAACGAACTGCTTACCTACCTGTACTCCGTAGCCCAAAATCCCCAGGAGAAACATCGCCTAGAAACCTGGCTGGAGATTCTCCGGCAGGTAGACGACAATGCCGACAGCGTTTTGCTCAAGAAAACGATCGCAGACAACTTCATGAGTGTTCTCGATCTCTTTGATGAGTTTCCCTCAGCAGAGATTACCCTCGCCACCCTACTAGAGTTGCTGCCGAAGCAAAAGCCACGCCTATACTCGATTTCCTCCTCTCCCTTGCTCCATCCCCAGCACATACAAATCACCGTTGGCGTGCTGCAAATCAAAACCGACGCAGGCAAAGTCCGTCAAGGACTCTGTTCCAACTACCTAGCTGGACTGGAACCCGGAGCGAAGGTTCGCATTGGTGTCCGTACTTCTAGCTTCCGTCCGCCTAGCGAACTCGATGCACCGATGCTGATGGTGGGACCTGGTACGGGAGTCTCTCCGCTGATTGCTTTCCTTCAGTACCGAGATGCCTTGTTGCAGCAAGGACAACCCTTGGGCGATGCTACCTTATACTTTGGCTGTCGCAATCACAGTGACTTCCTCTATCAGGAGCAGATGCAGACGTGGCAGAATCAAGGTGTACTTTCGGGCCTGGAAGTAGCATTCTCCCGTCTTGGCGACCAAAAGCTGTACGTGCAGAACCTCATGCAGCAAAACTCCCAGGATGTCTGGAAGCTGCTGAGTCATCCTAAGTGTCACTACTACGTTTGTGGGGATGCGAAGATGGCGGATGATGTGTTTGAAGTGATGCTCTCTATTGCCAAAACCGAAGGCGGTTTATCTCACATCGAAGCCGCCGTGTTCTTCGACAATATGAAGCAAGAAAAGCGTTTCACGAGCGATGTTTGGGGCGTGCAGTTGAACTTCAAACAAGCTATCAAACAGGTGCAAAAAGATAACTACTCTAAAGCCGAAGGGTGGCTAATTCGGGTGCAGCAGTCAAGTGACAGTGAAGCACCAGTCAAGGAATTGGCGCAACCGCTAACTGTCTAACATTTGGGACTGTTAGCATTAACAAAAGGAGCTGGAAGCGAGAAGACTTCCAGCTCCTTTTGTTAATTTTGTTTGAATTGATTGATATCAATTCCGGTTGCACCGGAATGATTGTTGACTGTTGACTGTTGACTGTTGACTGTTGACTGCTGCGATCGCTTCTGGATTTGCAAGCGTATATTTCAGGCGATCGCAAATCCGGTATGCTTGCGTACTTCAGGCGAATGAAACGCCAAAACAATGCAGTTTTCAGGAACACCACCCTCCAGTAATTCATCAGTAATGCCGTCTTCCATACCATCATAATGAATCCAGAGTTTACCGTTGCGAATTTCAACGTGAATGAGGCAATAGTGGAGTCGCTTGTGCCCCTCCCAGCCTTCAGTCATCAATAAAAAATCATTTCGGTCTTCGCTGACAATGACTTTGTTATTAATCTCGGCGTAATTGTAGGGTAGGCTGGCATAGTACGACAGGATTTTATAAATCAACTCACGGTATTCATCTAGTTTATCCATCTGGTAACAACCTCCTGAATAGGATCGATAACGATAATTTTCATTGCTCTATCCTCAAGTACGACTTGCACGATATCCTCCTGAAAGAAGCTGGTATAAATCTCTTCAGTAATGGCTAGGTATAGGGCGCGATATGGCTCTCTTTTAGAGAGTATTTTTAAGTACAAACTGTATTGTCCGATCGCATTTTCCCAATCTTTGACTAGAGACTTGCCGACAAAACTTTTGATTTCAACTGCAATTTTTTGTCCCTCGCGTTCGGCTGCTAGTAACTTTTTAGCTCCCAAATCCACAAACACACTGCGCGAACCAAATTGCAGAGTCAGAGGATCGTCTGTAATTATCCACCCATCCTTTTCTAAAGCAGTCCTTATTTGATAATGATAAATGTCTTTTGCCATTTTTTCAACCCTGCACCTTTAAACCTTCTCCTGAACATTCTCACCCAACAAACCGCCCGGCCGGAAAGCCAAAATCACCACCAAAACTCCAAACACCCAAGCATTAGTCCAGCGACTCGACAAATACTGATCGCTCAAAGACGACAACACCCCAATCAAAACCCCTCCTAACATCGCCCCGACAATATTGCCAATCCCCCCCAAAACAGCCGCCGTAAAAGCCCTCAACCCCGCCGTAAAACCCATCGTAAACACGATCGTATTATTGTACAAACCGACCAAAATCCCAGCCGAACCAGCCAAAGCCCCACCAATCAAAAAAGTCAGAGCAATAATCTGATCGACATTAATTCCCATAATTTTAGCAGCATCGCGGCTTTGAGCAGTTGCCCGCATCGCCTTTCCCAGACGAGTGTACTGCACAAACACATGAAGCAAAACCATTAATACCAGAGCCACCACCAACACAATTAAATCTTTTGTAGTAAATACAATACTTGTTTGAATTCCCATAGCTTTGAGAATATCAACTCGCGGCAACAAATCGGGGAAGCTTTTCGGAGCCGCCGAATTAGAACCCATCACCGGAATAAAAGCTTTCAATCCTCCCCAAAATAATCCCAGATTTTGGAAAATAAAAGAAACCCCGATCGCCGAAATTAACGGAGCCAAACGAGGAGCATTTCGCAAAGGACGATAAGCATACTTTTCGACCACAATATTTAGTCCAGCACAAAACACCGAACATACAACCAAAGCGACTAACATCACCGGTATCGCAACACTTAAAGGTGCGCCGTCTTGAATCCCAAAAGCCCCGAAAACAGTCAGCGAAGCAAAAGCACCCAACATATACAAATCGCCGTGAGCAAAATTGATCAGCTCAATAATGCCGTAAACCATCGTGTAACCCAAAGCAATAATTGCAATCAGCGCCCCGTTGACCAAACCCACTAACAACTGTTGAATCAACACTTCTGGGCTGCGGACTATTTCGCCAATAATTTTCGGTAAGTCAAATCCTGCGATCGGGCCTAACAACAAAACTATATACGCTACACCTATATATAAGAGAATACTTTTCCAGTTTTTCATAATTATTGGAATTGGGAATTGGGAATTGGGAATTGGGAATTGGGAATTGGGAATTGGGCATGGGGAAGTTCTACTCGTTCCCAGGCTCTGCCTGGTAACGCAGATCCGGAGGCTCTGCCTCCAATTTTTATACTAGAAAAGCGAGACAATCTTCCTACTAGAAAAGCGAGGCAATTTTCCTGGTATAAGAGCGAGGCAGAGCCTCTAGACATCGGTTCCCAGGCAGAGCCGGGGAACCAGTTAACCAGTCAACTGACAACAGTCAACTGACTAATTATTCAGTCTTAAGTGCACTCACAAATTCCCACTTACCAGCTTTAACAACATTTCCTGACATTGTAGTCAAGCTAGTATCACCATTAGCATCAAAACTCCAATTGCCAAGTACGCCGTTAAAATCTTTAGTTGCCAAAACAGCATCGCGGATAGCCGCGCGGTCATTTTTGCAAACCTTATTAATTGCGCCGATAATCACCTTAGCAGATTCATAAGCATAAGCTGCATAAGCTTCTGGTTCAGCATTATATTTTGCCTTGTAGCTTTCATACCACTTCGCACCAACGCCAGTCAATTCTTTAGGAGGCAAACCACCAAAAGTAGCATAAACTCCTTCAGCATCTTTGCCTCCGGCATCAATTAAAGCTTGTTCTTTAATGCCATCCGGGCCCATGAATTTAACTGCATCAGCAGTCATCCCGACATTTCTCATGTCTTTAATGATTTGTCCAGCATTACTTTGAGTAGTGCCACCAAAGTAAATCATGTCGGGATTTAAAGCTTTGATCTTATTCATTAAAGCTTTGTAATCACTGGCTTTGATATCAATTCCCTCCCGGCCGAGGACTTGAATTTCCAACTTTTTAGCAGTTGCTTCAAAAACGTCAGCAATACCTTTGCCATACAGTTCTTGGTCGTCGAGGATGTAGACTTTTTTAACTCCTAAAGATTTCGCCCAGTTGCCAGCTACAGAGCCTTGGAGGTCGTCTGCGGGGACAACGCGACCGAAATTGCGAGTGCCTGTAGGGTAATAAACGTTGGGTTCTTTCGGCTCACCTTTTCCTGGTTTTGTCAAGCCCGGATAGGTGGTAGCGGGACTCACCATCGCTATATTGGCTTGGTTGAGCACGGGAATTGAAAGTTTGGCGGCACCGGAGTTGTAATGACCGATCGCACCAACTACCGAACCATCCGCTGCTACTTTGTTAGCATTCGATGTGACTTGGCTGGGATCCCATTTGCCAGCCGCAGCAGTCGCGTCATCGAGAATCTCGTATTCGATTTTGATTTTGCCATCGCAGGCTTTAGAGTCGGTTTCGGCAAGGGCTTGTTTGACACCGTTGACCATTGTTTGAGCTTGACCCAAGGCGCTGCCTGTCATGGGGAGCATGGAGACTATTTTGACGGTATTTGGGTCTCCGGGGGTGCTAACGACGATGGGAGAGGCTGCGGGAGAGCTTCCAGGACTGCTGCCGGGGGTTGTGGCGCTTGGTGTTTGGGGACTCTGACAACTGGCGCAGAGAGAGGCTATGCCGGCGGCGAGGAGTAATGTCCGCAGCCCGCCGGTGTTGAGATTTTGTGTTGGGTTGGTTTTTGTGGATGTGGGACTTTTGCCCCCTGATTTTTCTGAAAAGTTCATAGGTTGGTTTGTTTGTTGCTTGCGTCTTAGCATATTTTCACTCTCTAAGTCTGTAAGTCAAGACTTAGCACAAGTTAAAAAAATTTGTCTCAACTGTGAATTTTAGTTGGACTGGCGTATCAGACATTGATGCCATCCCAGAGTTCCTCAATGGGGAATGTTTGTCCCGTTTTGGCTTGGTGGAGGGAGGTTTTCAGATCAGCGAGGATTTGGTCGTTGGAGTCGGTGTCTGAATCAAAATCTGAGTCGAAGTCTGGGGCGATCGCGGTTTGTGTCCGACTGGTCAAAAATTCTAGGAATGTCAGGGTTTGCTCTAAAAGCGATTCAGGAGTTCGTTCGATCGCTTCTAGAAGGCGTTGTTTAATCAGCGACATAAGATGATATCTCAATCTAGCTCTTCTTATTTTATCAGTATGTGGTCAAGAGTTAGCACAAGATGTTCAGATATCGACAAAACGCATTCATTCCTCGTTGACTTAATTAAACAGAAATGGTTTAACAGATAGAATCATACGATCTAACTCTGTTTTGTTGTGTTTGAGAAGATCGTGCCCCCATAATCCATTCGTGTTATTATTGGAACAGTCATTTGCAAGGGCTTCTCCGATATTTTCAAAATTCTTTCTAATATCGCTCCTTAACTTCTCTGGTTCAGATAATACTCCAAGAACAAATACTCTATTTTCTAAATCCTCGGGAATCCGCTCCTTTACATAACTAAACCTATCTTCATAATTTTCATCAAAATCAATCAGCAAGACCATCATTCTTTCTTTCTGGAAATTTTTTCTTCATTTCAGAGGCATGATTTTTTAGGAATTTCTCCACAACTTTTTCCCAACCACCAGCAGGCCGCTCAATCTGAATAGCTCTGGAGTAAAGGTCTAGAAAATTATTAAATCCATTTACGATCTCTTCATTAGCACGGTCTTCTGGCAACACAACAACATGAGACTTGTATGGATTTTGCTTCTCTTTCATAATTCTATGTCGCCGCGAATCAAGGTATCTACAAGATCGCCACTGACAGGTATATCACTGAGCAACCTAACTAAGGTTGGCTCTAAGTGACTTTTTCGATCGAGTACAAAGGTATTTTCATTTGAAAACTTTCTGATTGCTTCTTCATTATGTGAGGTCGCTATAATCTGACCGCTATCCTTAAATGAGCGTCGTAGTGATGTAAGAAAATGTCCAACCTCTGACAGAGAAAGATAGTTATCAGGTTCGTCCCAAAAGCAAAAAAGTGGGCCGTAATACTTGTTAGCAGCTAAGACAACAGCACAAAGAAAAAAGCATTTCTCCCCATCAGATAAGTCTTTAAAGTCAACACTCAGATTGGCATTCTTTTCTTCAAACCGAACAATCATACTTTTAGAGTCTTTCCCGATTTGTTCATTCAGAAAATCCTGAAAGTCAGGCATAACTTCTTGGAGGTATCTGTAAGCCTGTGTGTAGGCAGCAGGGTAGCGACTGAGTAACCCAGAGAACCACTCCCCAAAATTTGAACCGTCTCGTTTTGGCTCCAACGTTTCCCCGTTAGAGTCTCCAGTCATCAGGCTTGGGATCGGGGCTAAAATAATCGTGCGCGCCAGCCAAGTCTTGAAAATACGAAGCGGATCGGTTTCTGATTGTTCTTGAATCACTGGAAGAGCAACGAGATGCCAATCCACCAGAAACTTAGCTTCAGGATTTCGCGGGCTGGTGTAATGAATAGTGACTTGGGCTTCCTTGCGAGAGTAAATTGGATTTCCTGAAATTAACAGTTGCTCTTCAAAAACTCGAAGCTCTCTAAAGTTTTCTGGTAATTCCAATGCCAGAATATATTTGTATAATTTATTGTCAAGTAATACTTCTATCTCAAATCGAATTGGAACATCAGACCTGCCTCGATTGAAATCTTTCGGGTCGATAAGACCAAGATGATTTTTATCAAAATCACGCATTCTGTTAATGCCTCGACCGATGTGTTGAAGGATTTCCAATACAACGCGGATGGTTGATTTACCTGCACCATTTTTCCCAATTAAAAGGGAGGATGGCATCTCTTTGAGAATCAGTTCAAAGTTCTCCAGGCATCTGAAGTTATGTACGTATAGTCTTTGGAGCATAGAAAAACGACTCCGAGGAGTGAAAAGTTAAAAAAATGGTCAGCTTACTTAACCAATATACAATATTTCCACTTCACAACACCTAAATAGGTTGTGGTAAATGTAGGCGAGTCACCCCGTACCTACGCCGGATGAAGCGACGCAACTGATCGGGGGATTGCCCCTACAAGATTATGCGGAAAATATGAACGGGCGATCGCCATTTCAGGTGTGATTTAACTCACATTGTCACAACTACAATCCCCAAATATCAACTAGACTGCGCCATCAAATCCGAATCCTTTTTTTCCTTAGACCGATCGACACTAAAGTCTTCATAGTACGATCGCTCAGTATTCACATCCCACAAATCGTGCTTTTCCCCAAGCAGATTTCTCACCGCCAGCATCCCCGTCAGCATAGAATGGTCTTGGTTGTTGTATCGGTGCATACCATTTCGCCCGATCGTCTGCAAATTCTCAATCCCAGTCAAAAAACCTTCCAAAACCCGCAAATGTCCGCGATATTCGGCATCGTAAACAGGATAAGCCTTCGGCTGCCTCAGCACCACCCCATCCTCAACATCCGCAGCTTTTGCCAAACCCAACTCAACCAACTCGCGAGTTGCTAACTCCACAAGTTCAGCATCCGACATTACCCAAAGTTCCTCGCCTTCATTGCAAAAATACTCCATTCCCAAACAAGTTTTGCTCGCATCGGGAACCAATGCAGCACTCCAATTCTTAAAATTCTGAATCCGTCCGACTTTCACTTCGGGAGAATGAATGTAAATCCAGTTGTCAGGAAACAAACTTGGGCGATCGACAATCAGCGATACAATCAAAAAATCTCGATATTTTAGCGATCGCGCCGCGTGCAACACTGGCTCAGGCGGCTGCGGTTTCATCCGTGCTACCAGCGCCGATATCGGCATACTTGTAATGAAATTATCCGCCGAATATTCAACTAATTCTCCGTTATGTTCAGCAGTAATAGTTTTAATTTTATTACCTTCACGCTCAAAGCTAATCACCTTAGTATCGAGATAAACTTTGCCGTCTTTAGCTTCCACAGCTTCAGCGAACTTTTCCCACATCATCCCCGGCCCCAAAGCCGGATAGTCAAACTCTTTGATTAAAGTTTTAGTATCATTACTACCAAACAAAGCATTAATTATTGCGGTTGTCAGTGACAATCCTTTAATCCGCTGTGCCGCCCAATCCGCTTGAATTTCCGAACAGGGAATTCCCCAAACTTTTTCTGTATAAGTCTTAAAAAATGTTTTGTACAAGCGATCGCCAAAACGATTGATTACCCACTGTTCAAAAGTTTCTTCTTTGGGAAGCGGCCAGAGTCTAACTCTCAGATAGCTCAAAATAATTAGCGCACTCTCAATTATCCCCAAATTAAACAGAGTATTGAAGGCCCCGATCGGATAGTTAAAAAATTTACCTCTATAAAAAATTCGCGACAAGCGCGGCACTTTAATAAACTCATTTCCCAGTACCTCTTGCCACAACTGCTGCACCGCTGCAACTTTAGTATAAAATCGGTGGCCGCCAATGTCGAAACGATAGCCTTTGTAGCTTTCGGTGCGGGCCAACCCGCCAACTTTATCCCCTTTTTCGAGTACAACAGGGACGATCCCTTGCTTGACTAGCTCGTAAGCAGCCGTCAAACCCGCAGGCCCAGCACCGACGATCGCCACAGGATAATGTTTCACTCAGCCTACCTCCAGCCTTTTTATTGCACTATACAATTATTTATAACTTCTAAAATTAATATATGCACCAGTGAATACCCTGATAAAATATCGATCGGCTGGAAGTTGAAGGACAATTTGCCTTGATTTATTGAGCGGATACTGGCAACCTAACTTTGCCAGTCAACAGCTTTTTTTGGGATAAGTGACGACCCGTGCCGATCGCAAATGCCAGTCCGCTGTAAAAATAGAAAAGCCAGTGCCAAGGAATGGTTTTCAGCGCAAATAAGATACCGTGTTTTTGCTGAAAAAATCGATAAAGCTCTGAATTAATTGCTACTAAGGGTATTGCCAGCAACCCAGCCAATAGCAGAAAGTTCAGCGACCAGCACGTCCCCACCACTGCCAGCAGCATGGCATAAGTTAAAACTACACTAATTCGGTTCGATACTTGCAAGTTGAGGTCATTATTCAATTTGCGATCGCGCCAAATCAGTTCAGTCCAAGGCAGCGCTCGGTAAAAAAAGTCAGCCTTCACCATCCCCACCGCTTCCCAGCGCTTTAAATGCTTGACTTGCAATGTTTTGCACAATCGAATTTTATAACCGGCTTGTTTCAAACGGTAGCCCAGCTCAATATCCTCGATCGAAGCTTGGCGATAACTCTCATTAAAGCCACCCATCTGCAAAAAAATTTCCCGGCGAATCACTCCGCAAGCGCCCCAAAAAGTCGAAGCTTCTTCATTACCTGTTTGGTGCACGTAGTGGTGGAGCAAGTTCCTGTACTGCGATAAAAAATCGGGATCTCCAGGAGCATCGTCATAGGAACCGATCAAAGCAGCTAAGTAGGGATTATTTTTGAACACCGATTTCGCATAACCCACAGCCTCAGGACAAACAGCGACATCAGCATCCACAAAAAACAGAATATCTCCCTTCGCAGCTTGCGCTCCAAAATTTCTGGCTCGGGCGGGGCCGCCGCATTCGGGAATTCTGATGACTTTGGCGCCGAATTCCTTGGCCAGACGCCAAGAACCGTCGCTTTCCCCATCTGCTACTACAATAATCTCGATCGGCTTCGGTCTAGCTTGAGCCAGCTTTGACAAACAGGTGCGGAAGTAAGCTCCCCCATTGTGGACTGGGATAATTACGGATACAGTCGGTTCGTTAGTATAAATCATTACCGAGTTTGTTTTGAATTGCATGGAAAACCAATGATTGAATTTCAATGCTCCTACTTTACGAAAAGTAAAATCAGCTCTACATTTTTGTTTATAACCCGATTTCTGTTTATCTTCAACTAATTTTTTTGCTGGCAATGTAGGCTGCATTGATCCCCATTCATGCCTGTATTCTAAGCCACATCTGGCTGAGACTCACCTGATGAAGACAACAGCTTTACGAAATCTTTATATATATCATTGTTTTTGTAAACCTTCTAAAAAGCCCCACCAGCCATTGTGTTTCAGAGTATTCCACCGCACAAGAATTTGATTTTTTTTGACCGTAACAAGTATAAAAAGCAACATATGATATACTGAGACTCTCCGGCGATCGCGAGTTGCCCAGTACAGTTGATTTTATATATGCGATCGGCGAGTCACTCCTGCACCAAGTCTGTATCCAGACTGCTATGTCAATGCACATTTGATGAGTTTTGGCAATATATTTCAAATATACGCCTGCAAATTTTCGACGGTGTGCGATCGACCTTACCACTTTGTTAAGATACCATTAAATCGGTGCCTGAGAGTCAAAAATTTTACATAAAAAAGTTTTTATATCGCATGAACAACACCAAACACAATTTAAATCAGCCATTAATTTCAGTAATTATACCGGCTTACAATGCTGAGGAATTTATTGCCCAAACAATCGAGTCTGTGCTATCTCAAACTTATCAGAATATAGAGATTTTAGTTGTGGACGACGGCTCTACAGACACAACCGCTGAAATCATCAAATCTTTTGCTCAAAAAGATAGCCGAATCATCTTATTGCAGCAATCAAATGCAGGTGTAGCCGTCGCTCGCAACCTAGCCTATTTACACTCAAAAGGCGAACATATTGCTCCGATCGACGCTGACGATATTTGGTACCCGCAAAACCTGGAAAAACAAGTTGAATGCCTGACAAAATCGGAATCTTTTGTTGGAGTTATTTATTCCTGGTCATTGGATATTAACGAAGAAGGTTTGCTGACAGGTGGATTTTACAACTCAACGATCGAAGGATCGGTTCACGATGCCTTAGTTTATAAATATTTTATCGGCAATGCCAGTTCATCTCTAATCCGTCGCGCTTGCTTTGAAAAAGTCGGCGGTTACAACTGCAAATTCAAACTAGAAAATGCTCAAGGTTGCGAAGACTGGGAATTGCACCTCCGCATCGCCCAATACTATCAATTTAAAGTAGTACCGGAGTATTTAGTCGGCTACCGACAGATTTCCAGCAGTATGTCTTGCAACTATGCCGCAATGGCAAAAGGCCATACTTTGATTTTGGCAGATGTCCGGCGGTATCACTCGAAAGTTCCCGAGAAAGTTTACTGCTGGTCTAGCAGTAATTTTTACATTTATCTAGCTGTCAAAAGCAACCGCAACGGCAATTACCGGAGTACATTGTTTTGGCTATATCGAGCTTTAAAAGAAGATTTTGTGATGGCTTTGCTGCGTCATAATTTGTATTTGTTGTCAATAGAAAGTTTGGTAAAAATGATATTAGGATCGAGAAGTGAATCGGGATTGGAGTTGAAGCAAACATCGGATTCAAGTGCCGGGACGACAATTGCTGCGATCGAAAAGCGAATGAATATTCACAGAATGTTGCCGTCGCAGGTGTATGAAAAAATGCGGTTGAAGAGTTTGGGAAATCGAGCAGTATAATAATATCACTCTGTGAACAGATACGTAGAGACTGTACATCAAATTTGTCCGTAATCATGTCTTACTCAAAATCTGTCAAAAAGCACGCTCTCCTCGGAGTCCGGCAGGGGTTTAAACCCCTGCCTCAAGGCGAAAGTCGGTTAAAAAACGACTCAAAAACCAGATCGAAATCAGGTTAACTCCAGTCCTCTAAAAGAGGACTTTCGCTATGAGACAGGGGTTGAAAACCCCTGTCGTACTGCGAGAATCGCGGTGAAATTCTCTGACTCACAACAGTTAAATCTGTTCGATCGAGCTATAATCTAAGCGTGAGAAGCTGTAGGAGTTTTAGCTTTCGGCTGCTTACCATCCGGTGAAATAGATTCCCCTTCAATAAACGATCGCAACATCCAAGCCATTTGCTCGTGCTGTTCCATCAAACCAGTCAAAAAGTCGGCGGTTCCATCATCCTTAAACTCTTCACCGCACTGTTCGACGTGTTGGCGGAGATTGCGAATAATCAGTTCGTGGTCATCAACTAAACGCGACACCATCTCAGTCGCCAAAGGCAAATCGCCGATATGTTCTTTAATCGAACCATACTTCAGAAAACCCTCAGCAGTACCAATTGGGTAGCCACCTAAAGTTCTCACCCGTTCCGCCATAGCATCGATATTTACTGTTAACGCCTGGTAGTGTTCTTCCCACAACTGATGGAGCGATCGAAACTGCGGGCCTACTACATCCCAGTGATACTTTTTGGTTTTGATTAACAGCAGATAAGCATCTGACAGGTCGTGATTCAATAGTTCGATAACGCCTGCACGTTGTTCGTCAGATAGACCTATGTTTAACTTACGCATTGAAACTGTTCCTTAAACTCTTAGTTTCCATCTATTACAACAAATTTCCTCCGTCAAGTACATCAACCCAAAGGACGATCGCACTTTAGTAAAATATCTCCATCTCAGGTTAGAGTAATCACAATATAGATACCCTTAGATAGATGCAATGAAACTTTTTGTTCCGGGTCGCCTTTGTTTGTTTGGCGAACACAGCGATTGGGCCGCCAGTTATCGCCCGCACAATCCCGCTATAGAAAAAGGCTGCACTCTGATAGCCAGTACAAATCAAGGAATTTATGCCGAAGTCAAAAAACATCCGACACACTTGATTTTGCGGGCAGCTTTAAATGACGGCACAAAAATTGAAACTGCACTCCCGATGGAAAAAAATGCTCTGCTTGCTGAGGCCCAAACAGGAACTTTTTTCAGTTATGCAGCCGGTGTTGCCGCTCAATTTCTCTCGCACGGCTACGCGGGAGGAGTAGAAATTGACAATTATTTAACTGATTTGCCAATTCAGAAAGGCTTGTCTTCAAGTGCCGCAATTTGCGTGTTAGTAGCCCGCGCTTTCAATCGCTTATACGATTTAAAAATGAACGTCCGCGACGAAATGGAAATGGCTTATTTAGGCGAAATTGCCACACCTTCGCGCTGCGGCCGCATGGATCAGGGTTGTGCCTATGGAAATCGACCAATTTTGATGTTTTTTGACGGCGATCAAATGGATGTTGTTGAGCTAAAAGTTGCCAAAGATTTGTTTTTTGTCATCGTAGATTTGGGTGCTAGCAAAAACACTCAACAAATTCTGGCAAGTCTGAATCAGGCTTATCCCTTTGCTGTGACTGAAGTTCAAGCAAACGTGCAGAAACATCTCGGCGCGATTAGTTCTAAAATTACGCAAGATGCGGCCGCAGCTTTACAGCAGGGAGATGCGGTCAAACTCGGCGAGTTGATGAAAGTTGCCCAGAGGGAATTTGACAAGCATTTAATCCCCGCTTGTCCTGGTCAATTAACGGCTCCAGTCTTGCACGAACTCCTGAATTGTCAACCGATTCAGCCTTATATTTTGGGCGGTAAGGGAGTTGGTTCTCAGGGAGACGGCACGGCGCAATTTATCGTGAAAGATGCAAAAAGTCAACAGCAAGTTATCGATATTGTCACCAGGGATTTCCCCCAGATGGAATGTGTGAAACTTACTATTAGTTCTCAGACCCATTTGCAGCCTGAAACAGAATTTAATGCAGCAACAACCCCAGAAATATACAGGCGGGACGCCTGTTCCACGCAGATAGAAGAAAGAAAAGATGCAGAAACCCCAGAAATATACAGGCGGGACGCCTGTTCCACGCAGATAGAAGAAAGAAAAGATGCAGGAAAAGCTTCCCGACTGCAAGTCAGAAAAGCCGTGATTCCGGCCGCTGGTTTCGGCACTCGGATGTTTCCGGCTACTAAGGCGGTGAAGAAGGAATTCTTGCCAATTATCGATCGCACTGGCCGCGCTAAACCGATAATTTTGGCAATTGTGGAAGAAGCTTTGAGTGCGGGAATCGAGGAAGTTGGTATAGTTGTCCAAAAGGGCGATCGCACTTTTTTTGAAGATTTCTTTAAAACTGGGCCGTCTCCCGAACTTTTCCAAAAACTGTCTCAGCAAAATCAGGATTATAGCCAATATTTACAAGAGTTGGGACAGCGCGTTACAATTCTCACTCAGGATGTCCAGGAAGGGTTCGGACACGCTGTATTTTGTGCTAGAGAATGGGTGAACAACGAGCCATTTCTCCTGCTTTTGGGCGATCACATTTACTCGTCGCAAACAGAAAGCTCTTGTGCGCGCCAACTATTGGATATTTACTCGCAAGTGCAGCACAGCGTCATTGGTTTGAGGGTAACACCATCTGATGTAATTCATCACTACGGCTGTGCTGCGGGAGTTTGGCAGGAACAAGATGCTATTTTGTCGGTGACGCAAGTTTACGAAAAGCCGGATATCGAGTATGCGTGGCAGCATTTAAGCGTAGAAGGCTTGGCAGAGGATTTATTCTTATCAATGTTTGGGATGTATGTCCTCGATCCTAAAATCTTTGATTGTTTGGCAGAACATATTAATAGCAATTTTCGAGAAAGAGGCGAATTTCAGTTAACGTCGTGTTTGGATAAGTTGCGGGAGTTCGAGGGAATGGCTGGTTATGTGGTGCGAGGGCGGTGTTTTGACACGGGATTGCCGGATGTTTACCGGCAGACTCTGATTGATTTTCCCATATCTCGGGGGGCGATCGGCTAATCAGCTTTCAAATTAGAGTTTTTCCCAGCATTCGCCTTTAGGTACGTAGTTGCGCTTCAGCGCTCTTTCATATATATAAAGAGCGCCCAAGCGCAACTACGTACCTTGATAGCTGCCTCATCAACTCTATTCCTTGTTTTTCCGTTGTTAGCCGCCCCAAGATCGCAGCAATTGTAACGACATATTACAAAATGACGCTAAAGCAGCATAGAGGCTTGACAGCAAAGAATTAAGTAGCTAATCTAATATACATACCCGGGTAAGTCAATTCACTGATATGCAAGAAAAGCAAAAAGTTACACTGTATCTTCCACCTGAACTGCATCGCCAGCTCAAAATCAAAGCCGCAGTAGAAACCGAACCGATGTCATCAATTGCAGAAAGGGCAATTGTCTTCTACCTAGGAAACCCCGAACTGGTTGACGAAGTAGAAGCCTCCTACGGACAAACCCACCGGGTGTACACTTGTCCAGAATGCACGGGTTCAGTAGTAATGCGAGATGGAGAACTGGCATCCGTAACAAGTCAGCCGAGTGTATTGGCTGAGCAGGATCTTCCAGTCAAGCAAGTGTCAGGCGTCAGTGCCAGCACAGCCCAACCGGGAGAGGAAGAATTGGTTCCCTGCTAAGAATGCCTTGCTTGCTCAAAAAGCCATAACTGGAAATCTCATTCAGCAATGGGCTAATGGCAGCATTGAGATTCAGCAAAGATAGCACCGTCTCTAGTGGGTCGAGGAATATGCAAGAAGAGATCAGTATCCTAATCCAAGCTCAATATCCTCTGATCTACCTCGTGACATCCGAGGAAGAGCGGTGTGAGCAAGCAATTTCCGCAATAGCTCAAGCTAAGCCGCAGCGCCGAGTCTTTGTCTGGACTGTAACCCAGGGCATGATAGAGTACGGTCAACCTCGTGCAAACACTCAGCAAAGCACCCTCTCGCCGCAGGCAGCTATTGAATGGGCGATTAGGCAGCGCGAACCGAACAACAACGCTACTATCTATGTATTCAAAGACCTGCATCCTTTTAAAGATGATGCAACCGTAACAAGGTTGTTGCGTGATGCGATCGCCAACTTCAAAGGAACACAAAAGACAATTATACTGATGTCTCCTTTGCAGCAAATCCCGATCGAGCTAGAAAAGGAAGTGGTAGTCTTAGACTTCGCGCTCCCAGACATGGCGGAACTAAACCAAGTATTGTCTAGCCAGTTGGAGCAAACGAAATCGCGACGCATTACCACAGAATCGCGAGAAAAACTTTTAAAAGCAGCCTTGGGATTGACTAAGGATGAAGCTGAAAAAGTTTATCGCAAAGCCCAAGTTTCCACGGGGCGCTTAACCGAAGAAGAAGTAGACATAGTTCTGTCGGAGAAAAAGCAATTAATTCGGCGCAACGGCATTCTAGAGTTTGTAGAAGAAGACGAAACCCTGGATGCAGTCGGGGGTTTAGAAGAACTCAAACGGTGGCTCAAGCAGCGTTCCAACGCCTTTACAGAAAGGGCGAGAGAATACGGCTTGCCCCAACCCAAAGGAATGCTAATTCTCGGCGTACCCGGATGCGGAAAATCGCTGATTGCCAAGACTACCTCGCGCCTGTGGGGACTGCCCCTGCTAAGGCTAGATATGGGTAGAGTCTACGACGGATCGATGGTAGGTCGATCGGAAGCAAACCTCCGCAACGCGCTCAAAACCGCAGAATCCATCTCCCCAGCTATCCTCTTCATCGACGAACTAGACAAAGCCTTTGCAGGAGGCACTGGTTCGGCCGACTCAGACGGAGGAACCTCCAGCCGGATTTTCGGCTCATTCCTCACTTGGATGCAAGAAAAGACTTCCCCAGTCTTCGTAATGGCAACAGCCAACCGCATCGAGCGTTTACCCGGGGAATTCTTGAGAAAAGGTCGATTCGACGAACTCTTCTTTGTTGACCTACCGACGAAAGAAGAACGCCAAGATATATTCAAAATTCACCTGTCAAAACGGCGTCGGGAAATTTCTCGCTTCGATTTAGAGCAACTTTCCAATGTTTCCGACGGCTTTTCAGGAGCAGAAATTGAGCAAGGGCTAGTAGCAGCCATGTACGAGGCCTTCGCTCAAGATAGAGAGTTTACGCAGTTAGATATCATCGCGGCCATTAAATCTACATTGCCACTGTCTAAAACCATGACCGAACAGGTCAGCGCCCTCCGAGATTGGGCGAGACAGCGCGCACGGCCCGCTGCGTCTTCCGTCGCTGAATACCAGCGAATGGAATTCTAAAAGCTTTCTCCTGGTCCAAACAGGAGCAAAGGCTAGCAACAGCTAGCAGTTCGATTGAAGAGCCGCCCAGCGGCACCGTTAAATCCAGACCGTTGTTGTTTCTCTCTCAGTTTTATTAGGAGGAAATCCAATGTCTCACTTTAGCACTCTGCGTACCAAAATCACTGATGCCGAAATCCTGAAAGCTTCCCTACGTGACTTGGGCATTTCAGTCAAGTCAGAAGCTGATGTTCGTGGCTATAATGGTCAGCGCGTTCGCTCCGACATCGTGGCGACTCTGGAAGGCGAATACGACCTGGGTTGGTCTCGCAATAGCGACGGTTCCTTTGATCTGATTGCAGACCTCTGGGGCGTTGCCAAAAAGCACAATCAAACTGAGTTAATTAACTCCATTAACCAGAAGTACGCAGTTAACAAGACCTTGGCAGCAGTCAAGCAGCGCGGTTTGCAAAACGCCAACGTCAAGTTGGTAGTGCAAAATTAATAACTCTGCGTGTTTCTAAGCTTGCGGGTTAACCAAATACTGGTTAACCCGTTTTTAGCTAGTTCGGCGGGAATCCCCACACTATATCGTTTACAGATTGGTGTGGGATGAAAGCCCGGTTGATTGAGGTGGGATGGTTGACCAATCCTGGAGGGCAGGGAAACCATCACCGCCGAAATCAACCAACTTTTGATATGCTGTAAATACAGTGGGGCTGGACGTGTTCCTCACTATAAAATGCCGAGCGAGAGAAACATTTTGGAGTATCTCGTTCGCGAAGCGTTCCCGAAGGGTAGGAAGATCTTGATATCCGTAAGAGGACTCAGATGCCTACGCTGTAATCGTTGATTCAGAGTAGGAGCGTCACCGAGGATGTAGAGTGTTTTTTTATCCGCTACGTACTTTTTTGCAAGCTTAAGCAGCAGCTTTTTATCTGAAAGTTGCTGCTTTTGTGCTTGACTAGCTAATGCTTCTGGCAAGTGTCGATCGTTTGTTGATAAATTTCAATCATGCGATCGACTTTGCGTTCCCAGTCAAAATGCTCCCGAACCCGCTCCCATCCCGCCCTACCCATACTCTGTCGCATCTCCTGCGACTGAGCGAGCTTCAGCATAGCGTCAGTCAGTCCCTTGACAAAGCCTTCTTTAGAAGCTGGTTCTACTAAAATACCGCAACTGGAATCTATATAATCCATCGGGCCGCCCCAATTGGTGGCAATGACGGGCAAGCCGACGGCCATTGCTTCCATTACCACGGCTCCCCCAGGCTCCCGCAAACTCGGCAGCACCAGTACATCGGCTTGTTGCAGTTTGAGAGCGCATCGATCCTGAGACAACCAGCCACTAAATACAACCCTGGCCTCCTGGCCTAAACGAGCTGTTTGAGCTTCGAGTTCCCCTCGCATCTCCCCATCGCCGATGATTTCCAAAACAGCATCCGTTTGAGCGGCGACGGCTCTGAAGGCTTCTAGCAGCAAGTCTACCCCCTTCCAGTCTGCCAGTCGCCCCAAGAAAACAAAATGGATTTGTTGATTAGGCTCCTTTGATGCCATAGATTCCGATCGCCACACCGATAAATCCACGCCGTTTTCCACAAGTTCGATGATTTTACCCTGCACCCCCGCCGGAAGTGCCTGCTTCGTGCGATCGTTTGCCACTAACACCGTCTCTGCTTTGATTTTACCGGGCAAAAGACGGTTGAACAAGTTGACGAACTGATAACCGATCTCGATTAAAATATCTACTGAACGGTTTTGGCGCGATCGAAATGCCAAAGGAAATTTAACCGCCGTATTCAGTGGCCCCATAACTACCGGCACCCCTAAGGCGAACATCAGGGACGGAAATTTTGCCGAAACTGGTGTCGGCTCGTGAACAATATCAATCTGTTTTTCGCTCACCAGCCGATCGACAATACCGCGCTGTAGCACTTGGGTGTATAGGTGACTGAGCAGCCCTAAAGTAGGCGCACCTAACCTTGGAGGCAAGAATCGCCCGCAATTGTTAAGCAGCCGATGCACCCATGTGTCGGGTACAAAGCGCATTCGATCGCATTCTTCTGGAAACAGCGCTTCGAGTTCAGCTTGAGTGCGCCCGTGTACCACTAACCATGTCTCTATTTGGCGGGATCGAAGTATTCGGAAGTAGTGCACCGGCAGCAATGACTCTCCACCGAATTTGTTAGAGGCATTTTCAGCAACAATTACAATTCGCATAACTTGTTTTCCACCCCATAAAGAGATTTATCTACTAAGCTGTTGTGCATTTAAATTGTATATTTCGGTTTGCGAACAAAAATCTTCAATCCGCTGCCCTTCTAACCCTCAATTACCATACACAATCTAGATGCACAACAGCTTATTTAGAGCGAGCGGTACTTTTAGCGTCAATCATTTTATGATAAATTTCAAGAATTTTTTCTGCCTTTGGCTCCCATGTAAATTCTTTCGCTTTTTCGATACACTTAGCTGACATAACTTGCCGCAAGCGATCGTCTTCGACCAAAATCTGAATTTTATTTGTTAACTCCTGAGTAAGATACTCTCTAGAAGTTGGCTCTATTTTAAATCCAGTTTCTTCAGTCACGTATTCCGCGATACCGCCATTGTTTGGTACAATACAAGGCAACCCACAAGCCATAGCTTCCATTACCACTGCGCCGCCAAATTCCCTAATCGAAGGGAAGCAAAAAATATCCGCTTGCTGGTAATAGTCAAGTGTTTCTGCTTGACCTACCCAACCAGCAAACTTAACTTTTTCTCCTAAGTTAAGCTTCTCTACTTGAGATTCTAATGCTTTTCTTTCTTGCCCGTCACCTACTATTGTTAATTGAACTTTTTCTTTAATTTTTGGTTCTAGTCTATTCACAGCTTCGATGAGAATGTCAGCACATTTGTAAGGAACCAATCGACCTACAAAAAGTAAATTTATCTGGCCACCCTTTTTTGTTTTTGGTTCTTGTTTTAAGAAACTACTGGCAATACCATTTTCGTAAAATAGTTGAATTCTCTGGTCTGGTATCGCAAACAAATCTTTGAGCATATTTAAGGTATATGTTGAACCTGCAAAAATTTGGTCTGCTTTTTTGTAAGTTTCTACATAACCTGGAATTAAGGCTCGACCAACTGCCCTCAAAAAGTTGAATTGAGCAAATTCTTGTTTGGCAGTTTCTTGAAAGCCTGGTGGAAAAGGAATGCCTCCATTGACTGGGCCTAGCAGAAAAGGAGTGTTTTGGCAGGCGCTGACTACCTTAAACGGATACCGCGGCATCATCGGGGTAATTGCATGAACTATGTCATAATCTCCCTTGAGAATTTTGGAGTGAAATTTTTGATATACTTGCTGATTAAATTCTTCATAAATTGGGTAGCTCAAAGCATTATACAGTGGCCAATTTATTTTACCATTCGCGGTAATTTTTTCTACTACTTTGTAATACTGCGTAGCAATCTTTCCTTCTTCAATATAAAAAACTTTTTCGTATTCAGGGTGTTTTTGAATAGCGGATTTATTTCTAGCATGGGTGACAAGTGTTGCATCAACTAGCTTGCTAATTTGTTCAACAAAATTGTACCCCACCAAAGGTACAGAAGCCCATTCAGGATTGCACTGCTCTACAATTAGTAAAACTTTTAATTTTTGGTCGTTCATTGGTTAGATTCCTTTGTTGACGATCGATGAATATTTGGAAGTTGAGTTTTGAAGAGATTAATCGATATTAAGCGTTTTTTTTTTCGATGCGAGAGTCGGCTGTAGAGGTTGATGGAAAAATCCGCCTCTACATCAACACCCGATTTGCAATTACAGGGGAGAAGTTGCAGAAAAAACAAGTTAAGTTGATGGTAACTGATCTACTTAGTAGACTTAGCACTCATTGTAACTTTCTCAATTGATGGGCTTGATGTCTTGTATTCGATCAAGTTGCTGCGCTGTCTGAGCAACCGGCGTTTGTAAAACAGCATCTGACCCTGCAATTGAGGAAATCTCCCCAACACGCAAGATAATGCGTAGAGAGCAGCATCCTTTGATTTTAAGTTTTGCTGCATCCGCCGATAGATGCGGTAGCCAAGTATCGGGTAGCCCCAAAGCAACAACAGGCTCCAGCCGTGCGTAACCCACGCTGTCCCGATTGCTAGCACGGGCAAAACGAATCCCCAGAACCAGATGCTGGTGCTGTCTTTGACCCAGTGGCGTTCGGGGGTGTTTCCGTGCAACCAGGAACCTTCGGCGTAGGCATGGCCTGCTCTTTGACAGCGCTTCCACCACTGGTCAAAACGAGTCATTTGGGCGTCGTGCAAAGTCATTTCTGCATCTAATCGCTCGATTTTCCAACCATTTTGGCGCAGCCGCACGCAGAGTTCCGGTTCTTCACCGGCGATCAGTATGGGGTTGAAACCGCTGACTTGCTCGAAGGCTGATGCCCGCATCATGGAGTCGCCCCCGCAGGCTTTGGCTTCCCCGATCGGGCTGTCCCACTCAATGTCGCAGAGTCGGTTGTATGGTGTGGCATTGGGATACCGCTCGCGGCGGCGCCCGCACACTACAGCTAATTCGGGTTGCGCTGCGAGTTTTTGCTGGGCAAATTCGAGCCACCCATCAACTATGGAGCAGTCGCCGTCTACGAATTGGACAAATTCGATGTCTGGAACTGCTTGTCGCAGGCTGGCAAATCCTGCATTTCTGGCGCGTGCTGCTGTAAAGGGTGTAGATAAGTCGAGTTCTACTGTCTCAGCTCCGAGCGATCGGGCTAATTCCAAGCTGCCGTCTGTTGAGCCGGAATCGACATAAACTACGCAAGCTACTTTGCCGATCGCTGACAGCAAGCACGCTCCGAGGCGAGATCCTTCATTCCGCCCGATAGCAACCAATCCAACTTGTTTCAAAGCTTACCTCTGGAATTCCACTTGCGATCTATTATTTTAATATTTTAGTAAAAGTCAAGCTAATTTCACAATATCTTGATTCCCAAACTTTTAGCGAGTGGCTGTAGTGCGCGTCAAAGCGTGTTTAGCTTATTATATATTAAGTCAAATCCGATCCAGCATTTTTATTTGAGAAGAGTCAACCATGCTAAATATCAGTTCTTTGTTCACCTTTTACTGTGGCGGTCAAGGAATTAGCCATACATTTTTGTCACTTTGTCAGTGGGATTACCCAGACTTTAAAACCCGCATGGTTGTTCCCAGTTGTGCACCGTCATATCGCGGGTATAATATGGTCGAAAGCGTACCCCCATATTTCAGAAGGGTGTACTACAGGCTCGGAAATTTTGCGCAATCTTCTGCTGAAAAGCGTTTTCTGAGAGATATCAATGATTTTGATGCAGTTTACTTGTGGCCTCGCACTTCAATCGAAACTGTTAGAAAGGTAAAGCAGCAGGGGCAAACACTTTTTTTTGAGCGTATTAACTGCTCTACTAAGAAGGCAAAATATATTCTTGACGATGCTTACGGTCGCTTGGGCATTGCTCCCCAACATGGAATTACAGATGCGATGATTCAGCAAGAAGATGAAGAAATGAGCTTGGCTGATTTCATTTTTTCTCCTAGTCCAGAGGTAAAAAAATCTTTTCTCGAAATAGGAGTTCCCGAATACAAACTGATGTCAAGCAGTTACGGGTGGTGTCCCAAGCGTTTCCCAAATATTTCGCCCAAAAAACAGCCATCAGACACCGTTACTGCGCTCTTTGTGGGCACCATCTGCGTCAGAAAAGGAGCTCACTTGCTCTTGCAAGCCTGGGAAAAAGCTGGCATTAAAGGCAGACTGGTGCTTTGCGGAGAGATGGAGCCTGCAATTGCCGAAAGTTGCAGCGATATTTTAGGACGCTCGGATGTAATTCATATAGATTACACGCTCAATATTGCGGGCGTATATGGCGAAGCTGACATTTTTGCCTTTCCGAGTCTCGAAGATGGTGGCCCGATGGTTACTTATGAAGCTATGGCTTACGGGTTGCCAGTTCTCACCTCACCTATGGGAGCGGGGGCCATTGCCCGGGACGGCAAAGATGGGATAGTCATAGACCCTTACGACTGTGAAGCTTTTGTTGAAGGCTTGCGAAAGCTTGCTTTGTCCCCGGAGTTGAGAGCACAGATGGGTTATAATGCTCGCCAGCAAGCCGAGGAATTTACCTGGGAAAAAGTAGCACGCCGCCGGAAAGATTTGATGCAGGAAAAATTGAAAGTTTAGGAATTAGGAGAATTATCTGAAAGAATCCTTGCTCTGCAACTTCCTTTTTCCTGCGAATATTTCTAGGAGTGCATTTTCAGGCTTAGGGTTTTTTGGGGATAATTTTTGCTGGTATTCCGACTGCGGTTGCGCCCGGTGGTACGTCGCAAATCACCACTGCATTGGCGCCTATCAAAGCATGATCGCCGATCGTTACGGAGCGAATAATTTTTGCTCCTGCACCGATATCGACGTGACCGCCAACTTGGACATTAGAAACAATTGTCACCTGTTGAAAAATCATACAGTTCGGGCCAATAGATGCCTCTGGGTGAATGACTATGCCATTAGGATGAAGCATAATGAGTCCCCCTCCTATCTGGCAGTTCAAAGGGATGTCAGTTCCAGCTACAATGCTCCAGAATATATGCTGGATTATGTTGAACCGGGATAAAAAATACCCTAAATTTCCACCTTGCTGCCGCCATTTTTGATAGTCGCGGATAGATTTTAGAAGTTGGCGACTGGGATCCCACCACTGGCAAAGTTTTTCGCGACTCCAATCTGGCTCGGTGGCAGAAACGACAGGTGTAGTTATTGATTGAAGCATTATTTGTGCAAGATAACAGATAAGATATACTGATAATCATGTGACATTCAATTATCAGTATACGATCGCTGGTTGGTGATTGACAATATTTATTTGTTGAAATTCTGTGACAATCCTATTTGAGTTGTAAGGTTTTTGTATGTTGCCAGGTTTTACTGGTAGGCACGGCGGGGTACTAACCTACAAAATGTTACAATTCATACAGAATTACTATATTGTCAACTTGTAATTATTTGGTTGACCGAGTTAATGTCTACTAACAAGCAGTAGCGATCGCACTCTGCCTTCAACAATCACAATTGCCAGAAAACTCGACGATTTCGTACAAGCATCTATCACTATAGAGGCGATAGATCTCTAGTTTATTTAAGTAACAGAAGAGACAGGTCACTTTTTTTGGTACTAATTTAAGGATTGTTTTCGACAGGGCGGGATTTGATAATTTTGGCAGGGATGCCAACGGCAGTTTGACCAGCAGGAATGTCTGATAAAACGACAGCATTTGCACCGATATTTACGTCGTCTCCCAGGTTGACCTTGCCGAGAATTTTTGCTCCGGCGCCGACGTTCACCCGATCGCCCAATTGAGGTGATTCTAGGGGTTTTTCCAAGTAGCGGTTCCCCAGGGTAACGCCTTGGCGGATAATGCAGTCGTCACCAAGAGTGCAGTGTCCATGAACGATGATAGAGCCTTCGTGTTCAATGACCACTCGGCGGCCGAGCTTGACTGTGTACGGCAAATCTATGCCGTAGGTGTTGCGGACTTTTCGGTAGAGCGATCGATATAGAATGCTCAAGGGAGCCCGCAGCAGTTTTGGTTCTACCTGCATTCTCCAGACACCGAATCTTTGAACTGCTACGGCGCGAAATCCCGGTTTTGTCCAATCGCGACCGTGAGCAATCCAGTCTTCTTTAATCTGCTCCCACAATCCGAGTGCAGGGGTTTCTACTTGATTTTCAGTTGCTATTAAATTTGACTCCGTTACCATAAGCTGTACTCAACACTCTGTTTTGTTTAAGTTGTTATTAGATGCCCCAGATATTAAGCTATTTCTCTGGTTTTTAGGGAGTAGTGCACCCGGTTTATTCACTCAAAAACACCAAGTGCTGCGGTGAATTATCTCAAAGAATTGCTTGAAATCCGGAACCCTTGTAGGGAGAAATTAAAATCAGACGATTCATTAATCTAATCCTCTTCTTTCCTTTGTTAAGTGTCCTCAAGTTGTCAACCCTTCGGCTTCGCTGACTGACAAGCTGTCCCAGATCAACTGTCAACTGAAGCAATGTTTGGTTGGCCAGGATTAACGGGGTTTCTCTGGCTTTGATTTATTTACAAACACCTTTTAAAAAAATTTTGAATCTTCAATCTTACCCCCCTTAAAAAATACACTATTCATGATAAAATCGGTGAGCATTTTTGGCGGATCGCCGTCCGGCTTACCTTGAAGTACGCGGCGCACCCTCCAGGCTCCAAAGCCCGAAGCCCAGGTGACATCAGTTAATGCTGTGTAAACCAAGCCGTAGTTTTTGAGAAAGTACCTGCGCCGGGAATCAAACCAATACTGTGGCAGTCGCTTAGGGGGTTTTTTGGTGTCAGTCACACCTGAGCTTTGACCTACTAGGTGTACCACGCGACTTTCAGGTACATACCAGCAACTCCAGCCAGCTTTGTTCGCTTGCAGGCAAAAGTCCATTTCTTCGCAGTACATGAAATAAGCTTCATCCATCAAGCCAATCTTTTCAAATACTTCACGACGGACGATCATGCTGGCTCCAGCTACCCAATCAGTTTGACAGATTTCTTGGGAAATAGGAGGCGCTACATTCCACTTTGCCAATAATTTGGATAAAAAGCGCGTCCGCCAACCAAAATCGAGTTCGGTTAAGAAATCGTGAAACCGAAAAGCTGAATGTTGCGGCGTTCCGTCGGGGTCTTCCAAGCGGCTGCCGGCGATGCCGGCCTCGGGGTTGGAGTCCATGAAATCGACGAGGGCTTTTAAGGCACCTAGGCGAACTACGGTGTCTGGGTTGAGCAGCAGGAAGTAAGGGGGGGGATTGGTGGATTGCAGGACAGGACGTATGAGGGCGTTGTTGCCGAAGGCAAATCCGCCGTTGCGGTCTAGGGGAACGAAGGATGCCCATTCGCTCCAGCCTTCTGCTGCGATCGCGGCTGCTATTTGTTCGCTAGAATTGTCGCCTGATGCGTTGTCGGCAACTGCAACTCGCATACCGGGGAGCGATCGCACTTCGGTAACTAGAGAGCGCAAGCAGTCAATGGTTAAACCAGGGGTTCGGTAGTTAACAATGACAACCAGCAGTGGATACGGGTGATTGGACTCGCTGGCTTTGGACATAAGTGCAGTTGTTGGTTTAACAACTTTTTAGCTCAAGTTGTACCCCTATGGCAAGCTGGCGCGATCGCCATTTGAGGCATCGCCTACTTTTTTGATAGTTCGGGCATATTTTACAAAAGCGGTCACTCTTATTAAGCTCTTCTGTTGAAAAGCCTGCTTTACTGCCAAGAAAAACCCCAAAAATGCCCAAAAAATCTTCAAAAAAAGATTGTATATAAGGGTTTGAGTATTATTGGATATGTCTATTTATTTCCATAGAAGTGTGACAATCGCAATTGTATAAGCTGGGATTCCATTTCGGGGTCGTAGGCTCCCTCGCGACTGTTAATTAAATCGGCCCAAGGTAGGCTTTGAGTTTCAGCCTGCAATTTTTCCACCAAGTCTGCGACGCGTCCGATGGGTTTAGCGGGAACACCGGCAACTATATCGCCTTCTGCGACATCTTTGGTGACGACCGCACCGGCGGCGACGATCGCATTTGGGCCGATGGTGACGTTGCGGAGGACGATCGAGTGATAGCCGATAAATACGTTGTCACGGATGTCTATTTTGCCCACAGCATCTAGTTTGACGTTGTAGGCTTGATTGAGCATGGCGATCGCTCCGTCGTGGCCGATCAGGATAGAGCTGGAAAAGTGGACGTTGTTGCCGATGCGGACGTAGGAGGGGTCTGTAAACACCGTGCTTGGCAGGATCGTGCAATTTTCGCCGATCGAGTACAGGTTGCCGTGAAGGCGGAGAAATTGGGTGTACTCCTCGGAACTTGGCTCGCAGAATTTGACGTAGAGGCCTCGGAACTTGCCATAGCGCATGGCAAAGTGGCGAAGGATTTTCTGAAAGATTGATTTAATCATTTTCCTGAGCCTGGGTAGATTTAAGCCTATTCGTAGACATACTAACCGCTGTTGTGTCAGGAGGTAGATCTGACAATATGACAACGTTGGCACCAATGTTCGTGTCCTGCTATACAAATACTAGACAAGTCTAGACATTTGGTTCTTACTTCATCGGGAGCATGGGAGCGGTTATCCCTCAGTAAGCTTTCACGATGAAAGCCAAGCGCGATAAATTAATTGCTGCGTTCAAATCCCTGTCCATCGAATGACCGCAACTTCCACAGTTGTAAGTTCTTTCTTTTAGTGGCATATCTTGGGTATGTCCACAGCTTGAGCAGGTTTTGCTTGACGGAAACCAGCAGTCAGCAACAATTATTTCACAGCCAAACTTTTTAGCTTTGTATTCCAGTTGACGTTTGAATTCATGGAATCTAGGACTTACGCATTGACAAAAAGCATTATCTATGTACTCTCGGCCATAGCATCACTCTGAAGGTTCGCAAAAATATGCTCACGTATAACTAAAGTGAA
>NZ_JAEQDE010000204.1:0-2417 GCF_020737865.1 Microcoleus sp. PH2017_35_SFW_U_B | reverse complement strand
GTGCGACGTGAAGTCGTACATTAGGCGCATCTGCGCTGAATAACTGGAGAGCCGCCTCTCCCGGAGAACTCTCTCTCTCCGTCCCCACATAAAAGAGTGTCACACTCCGCCTACAACAGTAGTAAGTAATGAACCTGTTGGAATGCAAGGCATGAAAGCCCCGCAACTGGTAGCCCAAATCAGTGAAAGGGCAAGGGGAAGATCGAAAAGGGTTAACGTTATGTGAATCACTGTAGATTCCGTTATGTCTAAAGAGTGAAATCAGGCTGATACACTCTAGCCAAAAAGGCAAGTGAGTAGGTTACTGGCAGCGCCTTGTGGCTAGTAACGAGAGAGCGAAACTCTCACCGGAATATAGGTGGAACCCAAATCGGTCGAAGGTTAAATGTACGGAACACGATAAGCCCTATGGATTCTCAAGCCAGGTCGATGGCGTGAGTAGGTTGACCGTAAGGAAAACGGAATTATCCAGAGGGTAAGGGATGCTGGAGAAAGCGAATGCTTTACCGTAATGCTGAAGATAGGGGTTCAGGCTTTGCCCCGCATCGAAAGATGGCAGACTTCCAGCGGGTCTTCAACGGTAAATTTTGCGTAAAGGAATTGAACCAACGTGAAAGATAGAGTCAGCAATGACATCGGAACGAAGGAACCGCTCAAGGGGTGGGCATCCATCAATTGGAAGCTCATCAAAAAGCGTGTCAGAAACCTGAGACGGAGAATCTACCGAGCAGCCCAGAACGGTCAGTGGAATAAGGTTAGAAGCCTCATGAAACTGATGCTTCGCAGTTACTCCAACCTGCTATTGTCAGTGCGAAGAGTCACTCAAGAAAACAAAGGGAAACAGACGGCTGGCATCGATGGTCAGACGGCTCTAACTCCAGAGGAAAGAGTGAAATTGGTCAGAGAAAGTAAGGAATACACCTTATGGAAAGTTCGCCCAACGAAAAGGGTATACATACCGAAAGCTAACGGAAAACAAAGACCATTAGGTATCCCGACAATCAAAGACCGGATAGCACAGGCAATTGTCAAAAATGCCCTGGAACCAGTCTGGGAAAACAGATTTGAAGCCCAGTCCTATGGCTTTCGCCCAGGCAGAAGTTGCCATGACGCAATTGAGCAGACATGGATAAGACTAAACGCTCAGGGGAACGACAGATGGATACTGGACGCAGATATTAAAGGGGCATTCGACAATATCAGCCACGAGTACCTGCTCAATGCCATAGGAGAAATCCCTGGTAAAGAGCTAATCAAACAGTGGCTAAAAGCAGGATATGTAGAGGCAGAAATATTCCACGATACCGAAAGCGGAACGCCACAGGGAGGGATTATTTCTCCCTTATTGGCAAACATAGCCCTCGACGGAATGGAAAAATTCCTAAGTCAATATAAAAAGACGAAGGAATACAAATATACCGACTCAAAAGGTAGAAAAAGAACAGAGAGGGAACACAAACCCAAATATGGGTTTGTTCGCTACGCTGATGACTTCATCATCACCGCAGAAAATCGTGAGGATTTGGAAGCCATTAAACCCATCCTAGAAGAATGGCTAAATCAGAGGGGTTTAAAACTTAATACGGATAAAACCCAAATCACTCATATTAATGAGGGCTTCAATTTCTTAGGGTTCAATGTCCGACATTACAAGGGTAAATGCTTAATTAAACCGCAAAAAGAAAAGGTCAAAGAATTCCTGTCTGGAATTCAACAATGGCTGAATCAACACAAAACGGTAAAAGCAACGGCAGTTATCCAGCACCTTAGCCCAATCATTAGAGGATGGGGGAACTACTACAAGCACAAGGTCAGTAAGGAGACGTTTTCTTACGTAGACTACCGAATATGGCAAATGCTGTGGAAGTGGTCGCTAAGAAGACACCCGAAAAAGGGGAAAGGTTGGATAGCCCAAAAATACTTCAGAACAATCAACGGGACGAAGTGGAACTTTGCCCAACCCTTAAAGAACAGACATGGTAGGGAAACATTAATAACCCTGCCGAAGCTGGCATACATCCCCATAGTACGCCATGTCAAAGTCAAAGACACGGCATCTCCCGACGACCCAACACTCACCAAATACTGGCAAGACCGCCAATCCAAATACGGGAAATCGTACTGGGCAAAAGGCTCAAAACTCTATAACGTAGCGGTTAACCAAAATTGGAAATGTCCAGTATGCGGTGAACACTTGTTCAATGGAGAAGAACTGCACACCCATCACAAGATTCGGGTGAAAGACGGAGGCACGGACAAAGCGGAAAACCTTGTCCACCTTCACAAAGCCTGTCACAGGCATGAACATACAGGCAAACGTTCTGAGGTTTTGGAGGCTTGAGCCGGATGATGGGAAACTGTCAAGTCCGGTTCTTAGGGGAGGAGGACGCGGCGACGTGTTCCTCCTTACCCGACAA